>CAUJJY010000351.1 GCA_963205155.1 Candidatus Zixiibacteriota bacterium
TCCTGATCAATCGCATTCCGCAATTGATGTCAAACCCGATCCCACCCGGTGAAATCACTCCATCGCTCGTCGAAAACGCCGCCACACCGCCAATCGGAAATCCATATCCCCAGTGTCCGTCCGGCATGCACAACGCATGACCGACAATGCCCGGCAGAGTCGCCACATTGGTGACCTGTTCGAACACACCATCATCCAGCGAGGCCAACAACTTGTCGCTCGAATACAGTCGCGCGGGAACACGCATCCCCTTCTTGACCGAAGGAGAAATCTCCCACACACCATCACGAATTTTTGTTACCGGGTACTTCATAAATCCAAGACCACTGTGGCCACCAGACCGCCGTCACGCCGTTCAATCGCCAATCGATGATACGTCACCGCCTTGACATCGGTGTGAGTATGTTCACGCACACTATCAATTGTATCGCCGCGAATCTCCGCCGCAAGCCTTAGGACATCCACCGAATCAATCTTCACCTTGAACTGCGCATACAGCTCGCCGTGAACATCCTTGAGGTACACCAACTCCGCCAGCCAGTTGTGCAGAAGATCCTCCTGCGAATCTGCCGAGACCGTGATATCCCGCACCGACTCGTTGCCAATCAACTCCAGCGGCGCCATCACATTGAACATCGCCAATGCGGCATTCTCAAACAATTCTTCCATGGTGGAGCCGTATGCCTCGAAAGCGGCATCCGCGGTCGCGATATCCTCAAGATATCGGAAGCGGCTATTTGGCATTCTTTTTCGGCCGGTCGAGCCAGAACCCGAGGATGATTCCAATACCGACAGCGATCAATATCAGTACCGGCAACGGCAAGGCGAATTTAAAGAATGTAAATCGGAGCAGGACATTCCCGGAATTCTGAAGTAGCAACGCCGCCGTCGCTATGAGTAACACGATTATCCAGGCTTGTTTTCCAGTAAACATAGGCACAAAAAAAGTGCCGTCGTTTCCGGCGGCACCCCTCAAGCACTTTGGCTTTGTTACGCCTTTATGATACAGTCAACGGGACAGATCGCTACACAGCGTGAACCACCGTCCACGTTGGCACATTCGTCGCACTTTACCGCGTCAATTACGTAAATATCCCCTTCAGCGATGGCGTCGTTCGGGCACTCCGGCAGACACAGTCCGCAGGCGGTACACTCGTCGGTGATCTTCATTGCCATTATTATATCCTCCTCATCAGCTTGTAGTCGATTCGAGAAAACCCTCTCGTATCGTCGACAAATATATATGCTTTGCCCTGTCCTGCAAGTAAAAAAGCTTAATTAGTCTTGATTTGTTTCCTGGGCGTGAAATATCGGTTGAGCTTGTTGCGAAACACGATAAGTATGATGACGCAACCCGCTGCCAGCAATATCGATATGAACGCATGCGGCGGCAGCGTCAAATCACCCTTCTGCACGAACACCGAGGTCCAGTTCAGAAGCGCTTTAATTCCTATCGGGATAAGATAATAGTGGAATGGGTGTTTGGTCTCGATAAATAATCCAATCAAACCACCACATACCGTACAGATCCCGATCAACGCGACCTTTTGTATCATATCCACCGGCAGCAGTATCGAACCATCAGCGCCAAACTGCGTCAAGTTCGCCGCCTGCATCAATCCATATCCGGCGCCGGAAGCTGCACCAATTGCGATCGCATGTTTGATCGTGTCGAATTTCTTTATCAAGTAGAACGCCAGTATCGGAAGGGTAATTGCCGCCAGCTCGATGATCGCAAAAATCAGCGCCGATCCCAACAGCATGATGTAGGTATTCCCCGATCCAGAACGCGGATCAATCGCCCACGCAAAGTACGCATTCTGAATTGGCATCAAAACCTGTAGCGACAACCAATACAACCCGCCCGCAATGACCAAAGCCGCCCAGGTTTGCGGCAACTTCAAGCCTGAATACCCCAGCGCGACAAACCACCCCAACGCCATTGCCAGCAAAATCAAGTACCCCGGCAGACGATTGGAAATCATCGTCCAAATCGACTGGCGCACAATCTCCGCACTCTCCCCCGGTGCTTGCCTGATAACCGAAATCCCGGAAACCTTGTCGACGGCTCTAAGAAGTCGCCCCGACTCATCAACATAAAGAGTCTGATTGGCCGGACTGATCTGCAACACGCGTGTGCGCACATTCTGCCCGGCGTATGTCACCGACTCAAATGGCATCACCTTCGCCGTAAACACCATCAACTGATTCATCTGCGGAATCATCGCCTCAACCATCATCGAATCACCCGGATTACGCCGGACCGAATAACAGGCGATTTCCCACTGCAGTGCGAAGTTGTTGTCGAATAACACCGGCCACCGTTCGAGCGGGAAATTAAATGGCTGCGTTACGCCCAATCTCGAACCGGTGCCGATATATTCTTTGCCCGTGAATTGCCCCTCGTGCGTAACCTTGGCATTGAGCAGAGTCAGCTCGAACTTGTAGTCGCGCGGCAACCCGTTCATCCGATAGCCAACTTCGCTTTTGACATCCATATCAAACGATCGTCCGCCGCGGTCGACCACCGTCTTGGTCTCCATCGCAAAGACTATCAGCGAGTCACTTTCCCCGGTCTGGACACCCACGCATGTCGCCTTCTGTGTCCCAATGACTTTGCCACCGCGTTCGATTCTGAACCCGACGACATCCCCTTCCTTATACAAGTCTGCCGGTCGCACAGCCAAAGCTGTTGCAGCAAATGCGATGATTACGATTATGGCGTACTGTAGTATTTTCATAGTAGTCAAGTCGGCAATTGCGTGGGAATATACAGTGCTTGTGGGCTGGAACAAGCGTTATTTCCAATCTCACAACACGGCTCTTGATTCGGCGCAGGGATGTGACGTGTCGGAGCCGAATATGCACTGCTTCGTGTCACAAGATCGCCAATCCCTCGCCGACTTCTTCATTGGTCCTGCCATCACGAATGTGATAGATACGCTGGAAAGTCGGGATGATTTTCTCGTCATGCGTGACAACAATGATCGCCGTTTCGAATTGACGCGCCATCTGGTTAAGTATTCGAATCACTGCCAGCGCTCGCTCGCTGTCAAGCGGCGCCGTGGGCTCGTCGGCAAGAATCACCGGCGGACGATTGACCAGCGCCCGCGCAATCGAAACGCGCTGTTGCTCCCCGCCCGAGAGTTGCGACGGCATTGCTTTGGCGCGATGCGCCACGTCCAGCGCTTCCAGAAACTCCAGCGCCAGATGCCGCGATTCGCTATCCGAGCGCCCGGCCAGCATCGGCAACAAAGCAACATTGTCGGTGACATCCAGGAATGGTATCAAATATGGCGCTTGAAACACGAATCCGATCTTGTCGCGCCGCAGCGCGCGCAAATCAGTGATCATCCAGCGATCCTGATAAATCACCTGCTCACCTAATCTCATTGTTCCGCCGGTCGGCTCTATCACCGCACCCAGGCACTTGAGCAAAGTGGACTTGCCGGACCCCGACGGACCGATCAGCCCCACAACTTCCCCCGGGGCAACATTCATGTCGACGCCCTTGAGTGCATCGACGGCGGTATCGCCCTCGCCGTATCGCTTGCGCAAACCCT
>CAUJJY010000352.1 GCA_963205155.1 Candidatus Zixiibacteriota bacterium
CTGATTCGCGGCCGCTCTTTGGCAGCGGTACGGGAACTTGGGTCGATGCCAAGTGCCAACAGCACATCTGCCGCCTGCGTGACAGGAATCGCTCCCTGTTTGATCAGTTCGTTGGAGCCGTGTGACGGCGCCGAGGTGATACTCCCCGGAACGGCGAAAACCTCGCGATTCTGGTCAATCGCATGTTGTGCCGTGACCAGAGCACCGGAGCCCTTGCGGGCCTCGACCACGATCACACCCCGGGAAATGCCGGAGATGATCCGGTTTCTCGCGGGAAAATTGAACTTCTCCGGCCGGGTTCCAAACTCAAACTCGGTAACTACCGCACCTGAACCGGCAACTTCTTCATACAGCTTCTTATTCTCTGGTGGATAGATCACATCCAACCCGCATCCCAGCACGCCGATAGTCCGTCCGCCGCCGGCAAGTGCCGTTTGGTGCGCTATCGAATCAATACCGCGTGCCAGCCCCGATACGATCGTAAGACCTTGTTTGCATAAGTCACGAACCAGCAACTCGGTGACCTGACGGCCATATTCGCTGCTCATCCGACTGCCGACAATTGCCACAGCCAAACGGTCTTCAGGTCGAAGGTCGCCCTTTATGATCAAGAATGGCGGCGAGTCATAAATGCGCTTGAGATGCTCGGGATAGTCATCATCGAAAATAGTGACCAAGTGTGCATTTTGGCGTTCAAGTTTGCCAAGTTGCTCCTCGGCATGCTTCTCATCAACCTGGTCTTGGAGAGCCCTGACTACCTTTTCGCCGATTTCCGGTACTCCGTTTAGCTCCTTCGGCGAAGCCTCCAGCACCGCTTGCGGCGAACCGAAGTGCTTAGCCAGCGCGACATAGCGCACCGCCCCGATTCCCGGAACAGTATTGAGCGCAAACCACCAGTAACGCGGATCACTCCGGTGCGACATCACTATCCAACTTGGATTCGAGCAGTTTATCCCAAAGACGAGCTACAGCCACGTCGATATTTATCTTCTCCAGCGCGGAAATCGCAATCATATCTTTATTGACCGCCGCATCAATTTCGGCGCGTCCCTCTTCATCAAGGGCATCAAGCTTATTAAACAACACTAACTCTGACCGGTTAAGCAGGGTCGGATCGTAAGCCAATAATTCCTGCTTCAGTGAAGTGAACTGCACCTCATAGTTTGGATCGGATGCATCGAGGATAAAACACAACACCCGAACGCGCTGTATATGCCGCAAGAACTGCAGCCCCAGCCCTTTGCCCATGCTGGCGCCTTCGATGATTCCCGGAATGTCAGCTACAGTAAACGTCTGCCAATCATCGCGACGTACTACCCCAAGATTCGGTGTCAAAGTCGTAAACGGATACGAGGCGATCTTCGGCTTTGCATCCGAGACCGCCGCCAAAAAAGTCGACTTCCCGGCATTGGGATAACCAACCAATCCGACATCTGCCACCAGTTTCAATTCAAGTATCAAATGCCGTTCTTCGCCCGGCATACCCGTATCTGCACGTCGTGGTGTCTGATTGGTCGCAGACTTGAAATGATTGTTGCCCCGGCCGCCCTTACCGCCTTTGCAGACGATGTATTCTTCGCCTTCTTTTTCAAGGTCGCAGATCAGATCGCCGGTATCCTTGTCGCGGATGAGCGTCCCCGGCGGAACCTTGATCCGCAGATTATCTCCGCCCTTGCCGCTGCGTAATCCCGATTCTCCTTGTGCCCCATCCTCGGCATGATACTTCAACCGATAGGTAAAGTCGCGCAAAGTGTTCAGGTTGGTATCGACTACAAAGACAACATCGCCGCCCTTGCCGCCGTCGCCGCCGTCAGGACCGCCCTTGGGGATGAACTTTTCCGTCCTGAACCCGATCTTCCCGGGACCGCCGTGACCGGCGAGGACGAAGATTTCGCATAAATCAACAAATCTCTGCATAGATAGAATTTTAGTATAGTTCTATCACGCTATGTTAACAAGCGGAATCGCAGTGGGTTTAAGAACCGTTAAAAATGAACTATTCGCTAGCCACGTGATATCGAAGTAGCTCGGATTCCCGAGTCCTGCCGCTCATCAGAGTGCATTCGCTCTCAAATCGAAAAACCTTAACGATGCCGACCCCGGGAGCGATGGTGTAGCTCTCATAATAAGCAGTATACCCACTCCATGCGCATTTCACGTTGACAGTATACTCAACGCAGTTTGTAAACGTGCCCGCCAATACGGTTACCGGTTCGGTTAAGATTCTGGCCGTTCGTTCGTGGTAACTTCCGACCGGATAGCTGATTGCCGTGTCGATCGGGGTTATTAGCTCTGGGCCAAACGTGCTGAACAGAGTGTCGCCCGCAATTCGGATTTTCTTGGTCAATGGGCCGAATTCTCTTGAGAGATGCCACCATGTTGTATCCCTTTCGGTATAGGCACCAATTACGGAAATGCTATCCCACGACGTGTATACCCAGTAGGTTCCTTGAGCAAACGGTATCAGTGACCCTTGTGAAGGCGTGGAGCCTAATACAGCGAATTGAGCAGCGACAGAATCGGCAGCAATGTTGTCGCTCACTACGAAATCAACCATATATTCGCCGATGTCGGCTTCATTGCCTAAGTACTGAAACTGCGCCGTTGAATCGGTTAGAGGCACGAGAGTCGCTCCGGGAGGCGCTCCGGCCATCGAGAACGTCAAGCTGTCACCATCACCGTCGTGTGCGCGAAGTCGAAGAGTGAATAGTTGATTCGGCGCACAGACTTGAGTTGCGACATTGGCAAGTACAGGTGCTGCGTTCTTATCCTCAACGACGAAGATCACGAGCATTTTGTCGTTGAGTCTACCATCGCTGACGATTACCTGAAATGGGTAGAACCCATGTTGGCGATAGTCTGGATAGAACCAAATTCTAGCGTGTTTACTGCTTATTCTTTTCCAATACAAGTTCCTTGGCGATTCTACCACCTCGTAAACGAGAAAATCATTGTTATCGTCTTGCGCGTATAGATCAAGAATAACCGAATCCCCTTCAGAAATTGACATCGTCGTATTCGACACCGAAAAGACTGGAGCCAAATTATACACATTAAACTCAACTTTCGCACTATCGGCAAGAGCCCCGTCGTTAACTTCAATTTGCAGTGCGATTAGTGTGTCGGGCAGACCCGCGCTTGAAACAATCACCTTCAAACCAGACGAGAGGGGTGTGTACCTAACTTGCGATATTGGATGAGAAGAACTAATGCTGTACGTCAATGAGTCACCATCCGGATCGGAAGCATGAATTATGACCGCGAGTGTATCTCCGCGCGAAACATCAACGACGGTTGTCGGCTCAATATCCAGTATCAGCGGAGCATGATTCTGTTGCACAGTCATTGATACATTCATACTATCCGCCAGATAGCCGTCGCTGACAATGAAATCGACAGAGTGGTCGCCTACCTGATCCTCTTGCGGAATCCAGGTAAACCGCGCTTGCCCGTTGCCCGTCGCTCTCAAGCTCGAATGTGCCGGCATGCCCGTTGCCCACAGTATCAGTCGGCTGTTATTCGCATCAATGGCTTGAATGTCGATCTCAATTCTTTGACCGTATCGGATACTGATTGGGCCGATCTCGAAAAATTCAGGCGACACGTTTTGCGGATCAGGTCGACCCCAGCGCGAAACCGTGAGTGCATTTAGGTCCGGATTTCCCATAGTGTTGAATCGGAACAGGGTCAGTCTCTTCTCCTTGCCTAATCCGATTGTTGAGTCGATTCGATTCCAAATTGGCAGCATGTCAAAACTCAAAGCATGTCGAGCCGTTGCCGAAGTGCATGCCACGAGTTTGTCGGTATGGCGTAACCAAAGTCTATAAGTACAAAGGCTGTCCGTCAATTCGGGAATAGTATCTAGATTCAGTTCGAAATAATGTCGGGTACACGGATTGGCAACTTCTACGAGCACTTGAAGGGTGTCGAGCATCAATTCACCCTTCAGAATATTGGCTCTAGTAGCGGGGATTGAGTCAAACGGAACTTGAGATATTCGAGTCGGTCCGGAGAATTCGGATCGCCATAGCGACGAATATGTAACTACTATCGTGGCTGTGGCTTCTCCTTCCACCGCGTGAGTAACCGGATGTATCGATATCGGCTTTGGCAACAACGACAATAGCTCAAAATGATATCCCAGTGTATCAAAACCGAGACCGTAACTACTCGAATCAGACGCAGCATCCCCCAGCAACGCAAGATCGAGCATAGCAGATTCGCCGCTTTTGGTTTTTACATTCAGTTGTATTTCGCTTGAGCCCGGCCACCCGCATAGTCGGAGTTCCGAACAGCGATAGTCAAAGGACACTCGGCTAAAGGTAACCGACAGATTGACAGAATGAACAGTTGCCGATTCTCCCAACCTAAGTTCAATCGGTTGGCCTAGCTCAAATTGTTCAGGTTGTGTTGACTTATCCGAGCAACTGAAAACGATAGTAAGTAGGAGTGTTGCAGCAAGTTTCAGGCCTTGATCTATCCGCATTCGCCTCCCATTGCGAAATGATCGAGCTTCTCTGACTTAAATCTACTCAATCAAGAGATTCTTGTCAATTTCTTGTCTTGTACTCCGGAATACCGCCGCTAGCGACGTCGCTCTCATGAATGTGGTCTAGAAATGGACCGCCAGGTTCCCTCTCCAACCGCGCTTCGTCACTGTCCGACTGATGTCCTGCCGAGGTATATGCCCCCTACCCCCCGCACGGCGCCGGTCCACCTGCAAAAATGTGGTTAATCAAATACACCGCATCAGAAATCGTTATCAGACTGTCAAGATTGACATCCCCTGACGCAAGCGGCGCCGGAGGTGCACCTCCGGCAAACACATAGTTGATCAGGTAAACGGCATCCGAAATATTGACGACATCGCTCCCATCCGCATCGCCGCAGCGATAATACGTCTCAAATCGAATCAACATCTGCGTCAGCGGCGTCTGCATCGACCACGTGTCGACCATCATGTAAAACGTCCCGGCCGGAAGACTCACCCCCCTTACTCCGTACTCCAGCCCGAGACTGTCCGCCACCTTGGCTAAACACTCCGAAGTCGGCGGGCAGGTTAGATTCAGCGCAAATCCGCTCCCAGCAACACCTCCCGGATCAATGCTGATATTCACCCGCAGACTCTCGGGCAGGGTAAAACTCAACAACAAGTCCTCACCCTCGTCATGAACACCAAGACATGTTTGATTGTAGTTGTCCTCCGAACCACTCGTCATCTCCGGTCCGATTGTAAGAGGAAGGTCCGCTCGACTCAACGTGTAGAACAACGGCAGATCGCAACTGACGCCCCACGGATCGGGATAGAAGCGAGTAATCTGCAATTCAAACTCCGGAATGCAGTTCGGCGATGGCCAGGTGTCAACCATGATGTAGTAGGTGCCCGCCTGCAGAAAGACATGGTTGATGTACTGCGGTTGCCCGCTGCTGCCTGTGCTAAATGCCAGGCAGTCGTTATCCGGCGGACAACTATTGTCAATAGCGAAACCTGCCCACCCGGTCCCCTTCGGGTCGAAACGCAAATACGCATGCATCGCCATCTCCACTTCAAGCTGAATAATGTAATCCTCGCCGCCATCGTAGCTGCCGAGACAAGTCGAGCTGTAGTCATTATTGTGCAGACAAGTCGACAATCCCGACAAAGTCATTTGATCAAGCCACTGCGGGAAGACGACATAGTGCGGTATATCGCAGTTCAGTCCCTCCATGGTCGGAATAGTCGTATCACGAACAACCAGATCCTCGCCTCGTAAAGCGACACCTGGCAGAATAATTAGTACGCCAATCACAAGCGCTATTGCCTTGAAATTCCACATATGCGGGAAGCTCATTGCCCTACCCTCCACTTGAGGACCGAAATGCAATATCTAATCGATTCGCGGCTGTCGGATTGTTACACCCATAACATATACCATTATCTCCCTTTTGTCAAGCTCCGTAGGGTGAGTCTCCTTACCGAAACTTCCTGCTACACCAAATCACTCCGACGGAGACCCGCCGTAACCACTAACTGTCACCCATGCCCCCGGTCTTTTTTGTTACCAATCCGCCCAGTCTATGCCCTGTTAAATTCCCCTCTCGAGAGGGGTGGCTTCCCGACGAAGTCGGGAAGACGGGGTGTGTCATTCGTGAGCGTCATGAATCATGGCTCTACAATGTGGGTTCGACTTCAGTCGAACAACGACCGTGCGCGGCAGTCGTCCACGCCTGCCGCGATCAATACTCCTTCAGCTTCTCTTGCCCGCTCAAATACCGCACACCCGCCGCCGCCAGCGCTTCCATCTCAAACTCGCCGCCAACGACAATGACCTTGCCGAGGAATGTGATATACTTGCTGATCTCATCCACCAGTCTCTGCGATTTCGCCATTCCTCCCGTCAAAACAATTGCCTCGTATTTACCTGCGAGCACCACCGCCGCCTGCCCGATCTCCTTGGCGATCTGATACGCCATCGCATTGAAATACAACAGCGCCTTCTCGTCGCCGGCTCGAATCATGCGTTCGCACTCGCGCAAATCCGCCGCACCGATATATGCCAACAGTCCCGACTTGCGCGACAGCTTGTCGAGCATCTCTTTCTCGGTGAACTTGCCCGAGAAGCACAGTTTCACCAGCGGTCCCACCGGAAGCGCACCCGCGCGGTCCGGCGAGAACGGCCCCATACCCAGAAGCGCATCATTGACATCAACCACGCGTCCGCCCTCCAGC
>CAUJJY010000353.1 GCA_963205155.1 Candidatus Zixiibacteriota bacterium
TGGTAATACAAAATTGAAACTTTTGTCGACTTAAATCAGTCGTATTCAGGTGTGTAGTTAAAGGAGTCAGAAAGTGAAATAAAGAAAGACGAGATTGGTTTGGTCATAGATGGCACTGCTGTGGTGCACAGCGATGGCAACAGCGCAGAGCGATCCGTATGAGATTTTGAACAAGAACATTACTGCCAGCGGCGGACTTGAGAAGATCAAGGGGGAAAGAACCCAATATGTTGAAGGGACAATCGCCGTCGCCGGATTGACCGGCACGATGAAGATTTGGACGCAGAAGCCGGATTTCAGCCGTAATGAAGTGGATTTGAAGGTGCTGCGCATTACGCAAGGCGAGAATGCAGACGGACAATGGGTGCTCGATTCCAACGGCAAGCTGCAGTTGATTACGAAACGCGACGAAGCGAGCCTAAAGCGGAAAGATGTTAAACGACGGCTGGCCGAGTATGAGTTTCTCGATCCTAAATCAACGGTGTTTAAAGTCGAAGCGGCAGGAATGGATACGGCAAATGGTGTCAATTGCAATGTCGTAAAGATATCCAACACGATCAACAGCGATGTACAGACGAATTTCATAAACTCGAGTACGTTTCTTCTGGAACGTGCGATTTCCAACGAGGGCGAAGAAAGCAGCGATTCCTATTTTGGGGACTATCGCGATGTAGGCGGACTCAAGGTAGCGCACTACACGAAGCAGACCTCCTTGCTTACTGGCCAAGTGCAAGAGATTACTATCACCAAGTATGAGTCAAATCCGGTGATTGCTGCGACGTTCTTCGATCCACCGCATGAGACCAAAAAGGACTACCGGTTTGTCAACGGCAACAGCGCCGAGAATGTACCGTTCCGGTTCAGCGGCAATCATATTTACATGCCGGTCACGGTCAACTGCAAAGAGCGCTACTGGGTTCTCGATACCGGCGCCAGCATGTCGGTGGTCAGTTCGAAGTTTGCAAAAGAACTGGGATTGGAAACAATGGGCAATATGAAGGGCGGCGCATCGAACAGCACGGTGGATGTGCAATTTGCGACTTTGCCGCCGTTTTCGGTGAAGGGAATCGAGTTTGATGCACAGCAGATCGCAGTAATCGACCTCGAGCCGCTTAACAAACTGATCAATATTCAGATCGACGGAATTCTCGGTTTCGATTTTCTGTCGCGATTTGTGACCAAGGTCGACTATGCACATGAATTAGTTTCGTTTTATGATCCCGCGACTTTCAAGTATGTCGGCGACGGTACGAAACTGGATGTGCATTTGAAAGATGGCGTGTTTGTGGCAAAGGCGACGCTTGATGGTGTGCATGACGGGACGTGGCTGTGCGATTTGGGAGCTTCAAGCATGTCCCTCGAAGGGGCATTTGCCAAGCGTGGTGGATTTCTTGGGCGTAATGGCGTTGAATCGATGGGACGCGGCGCCGGGGAGGCATACCGGACCAAGCGGGTGATGTGCGACAGCATTTCATTCGCGGGCTATTCTCTGAAAAAGCCGCGACTGCACTTCCCTATCGACAAGATCGATACAGTGTCGGCACCGGATGAAATCGGCAATCTCGGCAACACATTGTTCCGTAATTTCGTGTTGTACGTAGACTATGCTAATGAGCAGATGATCGTTGAACAGGGAGACAAGTTTGGTGTTGAATTTCCGGAAGACAGGTCGGGGCTGCAGCTGATACGCGGTGATAACAATGGTATTGATGTGTGGTACGTGTCGCCGAAAACGCCAGCCGCCGATGCAGGACTTAAGGAAGGTGACAGATTACTGTCGATCAACGACATTGCGATTGAACATCTGGGCGGGATCGAGTCGGTTCGGAATGTCTTGTCCGGTGATTCCGGCAGTAAGTTGACAATTGCAGTGAAGCGCGCCGGCAAAGAACTGCAGTTGAATTTGACGCTGAAGGAATTGCTGTAGGATGCTTGGAAGTCGAAGCCGTGAGGGTTGCGACGTGAGCCAATGACTGTTCCTGGGCGCATTGCCATGCGCCCCTACGCGTTTGTTATAGAGTGACAGACAGGAATGTCCGTCCTACCAAAGCGAGGTCACCGAATCACAGGAACCGATTGGGCAAAGCTCGACGCCTTCGGCAGCTGCGTTCGGGACTGTTGCGAAAATCGAACCTTGTCATTCTGAGCCGCTACGCAGGCGAAGAATCTGTAAGTTTATCAGTAACAAAGGGAGCAGATCCTTCGCTTCGCTCAGGATGACAGTATTGGGGGCATTTTCAACAGGCTCTCGAAAGGGGAATTCAGTCTCCCTCCGTACTTGTCCGGGTCGTTGAGAAAGGTTCTTTATTGACAAAAAGGCCGATTCTGGCGATATTGTGGATAAGGAGGGTTAGTATGAAAAGGTTCCTCATTGTCGGCTTGTTGACAGGTATTGCATTTTTGTTGGTGCAATGCGGCAAGCAATCCACTCCACCAGACGAATCCGACGCGACGAATTCTATCACGATTGAAACAAGCGAGACTTCGAGTTCGACTCATGCCGGCAGTAGTGTATTCTGGGCGGAGTATCGATGCCTTGAGAACGCGACAGACAGCACATGCGATCTGCGGTTTCTTGAAATCGGCAACGCCGATGGAATGCTATATCAGCTCTTTTTTGATTCGACTGACGTTAATAGTGAAACGAGCCCCATACTGTTGAGCGGCAATGGGTATGATTTGGCAGTGACGATCAAATCAGATGAAAAGAACAAGGATGGGAGTTCAGGTACCGGTGGGAAACGACTTCTCACGTTGACGATTCAGCCGATGCAGATACCGCACCTTCCCTATCCGCCATGTTTGTCTACAGCTTCACTATCTCAATCGTTAGTCACAAAGCCGTATAGTCTTGATTCGGTGCGGGTAGTTCGAGATGATCTGCTCGCGTGGATTACTTATAAGAGCGGCAACTCGGCTCCGCAGTTTTCGTTGATTGCCTGGTATCCGGGTGTTGCCTCGACTGGCGACACGACGAACTGCTACTTGCGATTTGCAGCGTCGGACACGAGCGGTCCCTTGGTGAAAGCGCGACTGGGATTCAATTTGGCGCCGCTTGCCAGTGTGATCGGCCAGAAGACTCCGTGCGAGTGTGTCTCGACATTGAGGGTGCTACGCCCGCAGAACAACTGGCATTCTGGGTTTGAGGTAACGATCTTTGAGAGGACGGTTCCGACGGCAAATCTGGAGCCACCCCTATCGCCTATTCCCTTTACAGAGGGAAGTTATTGGGTGTATCAAGTCAAGAAGTCTGGATATGCTGGACAGTGCGATTCTTGCATAGATAGCCTCTCAGTAGCAAACTTGGCACGAGAGGGCTGCGTGACCAGAATTCGGATGAACCGGCGCTTCGCATTTTTGACTCGTGATCTGGATTATTGTGGTGGAGAGTTGTATTTGGCCGGCCAGTTGTTTGAATTTCCCGTCGAACCGTTTGACGACACTGCCACGGTACCGGCTGGTTGTTTTCAGAACTGTTTTGTGATTTCAAGCGCGTACGTTGAAGCCGCATGGGTATCAAGCACAACAACAGTCTCTGAAGGCGTTGGAATCGTCAGATACATTTACAGCGCAGTGTCGCCTCACTACGGTACTTTATCCAGCTATAAAGCGGAATTGATCCGCTACCACATAGCATCAGATTAGGCATTGAGCGAAAGGCTTGCAGCTTGTCTGACACTGCACGGTTCGACACTTTACACCTCTTTCACAAATGCGTTTGACAGGCTAAAGGGGAGTACCTATATTCTGCGCACAGCTAGAAAAGGAGTATTGCTGTTATGGCATCAGTTAATAAGGCCATCTTGATTGGCAATCTTGGCAAAGATCCGGAATTGCGCTATACCCCTGCCGGTGTGGCGGTTTGCACGTTTTCACTGGCCACGACCGAAAAATGGCGCGATAAGACTTCGAATGAGCAGAAAGAAAGCACGACCTGGCACAATATTGTGCTGTGGCGGCGGCAGGCGGAAATCGCCAAAGAGTACTTATCGAAAGGCTCGCCGGTATATATCGAGGGTCGGATTCAGACGCGCAGTTATGACGACAAAGAAGGCGTGAAGAAGTGGATCACCGAAATCGTCGGAGACCGCTTGCAGTTGCTTGGACGTCGCGGCGAAAGCGGCGACCATACGACGCAGTCCTCGGCGCCGGATGTTCCGGATGCACCGCCAATGTCGGAAGACGATGACGATCTGCCATTTTAGTTAGACAACCTGTGATTGACAAGTTTCGGGGTGGAGATGAGAGTCTTCACCCTGATTTTGTTTGGGGAGTGCCCTGGATCTTGACGTCCTCACCCCCTTCTTCTCTCCCGCGGCAAGACGGAGTTGTTAACCCCAGCGCAAGCGCTGGGGCACCGAGGGCCGGATGTCAGACAGGAATGTCTGACCTACCAAACAAAGTTCCACATTCATGAGCAAGTGCAGCTACAAAGTAAATGATTCGTCCATCTTGGGTTGGACGGTTTCCCATTTGCGTTCTTCGTGGAGATGCAATGCCATAGCTTCGGATTGTTCTTTTTCACCGTGCGTGATAAAGACCTTGCGCGGCTGATATTCCATCGGTTCGAGCCAATGCAGCAATTCGAACCAGTCGGCGTGGCCGGACATTCCTTGAAAGTTAAAGATGCGGGCCTTGACCTCGACCGGGGACTTGTGGATGTAGATCAGGTCGGCGCCTTCCATCAGTTTGCGGCCAAGGGTGCCTTCGGCCATGAAGCCAACCAGCGCCACTGTGGTTGTCGGGTCGGGGAGACGGTTGAGAAGATGGTGCAAAATGCGGCCGCCGGTAAGCATTCCGCTTGATGAGAGAATTATCGCTGGCCCCTTTAGTTCGTTGAGGACCTTGGATGACTTGCGCGTGCGATGAAGCGTGACGTGTTGGCCGTCCAGCATCGAGTTCTCGCCCTGCAGTTTGTTCTGACCGATGGAGTGGTAGGATGAGAACTTTGAGTAGATATCGGTTGCGGCGATTGCCATCGGCGAGTCGATATGAATCGGAATTGGCGGGATGAATTTTTTGGCGATGAGCTGATTGACCAGAAAAGTGATTTGTTGTGTGCGTCCGATGGCGAAGGCGGGAATCAGCAGGACGCTTCTTTCCTTCACGACACGGTTGATCAACTCTTCAAAGACAGAGAAAGCATCCTCGGCCGGGTGAACCTTGCCGCCATAAGTGGATTCGCATACCAGGTAATCACACATCGGCGGTTTGGATGGATCGATCGTAAGCGGGTTGGCATAGCGGCCGACGTCTCCGGAGAAGAAGATTGAGCGCCGGTTGACGCCATCGTCCATTTCGAGTTCGACACCCGCAGCACCGAGCAAGTGTCCGGCAATATGGTAGCGGAAACGGAATTCGGTTCCGATAGATTTCCATTCGCCGAAGTTGGCTTTGCGGAAGAGCTTGATTGCAGCCTCGGCGTCGTCTTCGTCGAACAGCGGCAAGACCACTTCGTGACGCGAGAGTTTTTTCTTCTGGCGATACTGGGCGTCTTCCATCTGCAGCATCGCGGTATCGAGCAATGAAACTGCGGCGAGGTCGACGGTGGGCGGCGTCGCGTAGACCGGACTGGAGTATCCCTCGCGGACGATCTTCGGAAGGAAACCGATATGATCAATGTGGGCGTGGGTGAGGATTACCGCATTGATACTGGTCGGATCAAAGGGCAACGGCAGCCAGTTGCGCTCGCGGAGTTCTTTGGGTCCCTGGAACATACCGCAGTCGACCAGCACCTTCTTGTCGTTGACTTCAACCAGATACTTCGATCCTGTGACTGTGCCTGCTGCGCCATGAAAAGTAATTTTCATCATAGTTAATTCGTTTCCACCGGTATAAAGAGTAATTCCCCGCGACGTTCAACATGCAGAACAACCGCGCCGAGTTTAATGTTGGAGACGATCGAACGCAATTGTTCGAGGCTCTCGACTTTGTTGCCGTTGACGGAATAGATGATGTCTCCGGGCTGAAGTGTTTGCTCCCACATTTGTCCGCTCCGAGAACGCGCGGCAACGACAACTCCTTTGGGGTATCTTGTTTCACCCAACATGTTCTGCAATTGCGGGTTTAGTTCAATTGCGAGAATTCCGAGCGGCGGGATTAGATTTCGGTCAGGAGTAACCATTGTCGTGAGCATTTCCTGATAAGCCTGGCGCTCGATGACCTCGACCTGAAGTTTCAGGGTGTCCCTTCCACGCAAAGCAACAACACTGACCATCGCACCTTCGGCCTTGCCGTAAAGATTGACCAAGAATTGGCGGCCATTTTCCATCGGTTTGTCGTCGAGCGAGAGAATGACGTCACCGATTTCGAGTCCAGCAACATGCGCAGGAGAGTCAGGGTAGACATCGGCGAGGATGACGCCGGATTGTCGGGCAAGATTAAGTCCGGCAGCCAACACCGGAGTAATTGTCTGTGCATTGACCCCGATTTCGCCGCGTCGGACGTAGCCGTGTTCTTTTATTTGCGTATAGATCGTACCGACGATGTTGCTGGGCGCGGCAAATCCGATTCCTTCAGCGCCACCGGACTGGGACAGTATTGAAGTGTTGATGCCGATAATTTCGCCATTTGAGCTGACCAACGGACCGCCGCTATTGCCGGGATTGATCGAAGCATCGGTTTGGATGTAGATCATCGGGCTTTCAGGACGAAGTTGGCGGGCAATAGCACTAACGACGCCCATTGTCACGGAGTTGTCGAGTCCCATCGGCGAACCGAAGGCGAAAACGATTTGTCCCTGCTTGACTTCGTCGGAGTTGCCAAGACGAAGATATGGAAGATTAGTTTCTTCGACCTTGAGGACAGCCAGATCGGTTTCGAGATCGACCCCGACGACTTGCGCACCGACAACCCTTCCTCGCGGTTTGATAATGGAGCGGCTTTGGCTCATGTCGCTGGCGGCCGATGAGAGCATGACTTGGATTCGATGCGAACCTTCGATAACATGGGCGTTGGTAATGATGTAACCGTCGGGACTAAGAATCACGCCAGAGCCACCGCTACGCTGGCGGGTGAGAAGGCCTTCTTCTGACCAGAAGCCGCCTTCGGCCGGTGTATAACCGGTGGCGACGATGCCGACGATTGCCGGAGCTGTACGTTCGACGAGACTTCGTGATGCTGAGCTCAACTTCTCGATTTCGAGCGCGGACGATTGTGACATAGCGATTTCAAACGTACAAAGGAGGAGGGCGAGAAGAACAGAAGTTGTCCGGCCGAATCGAAAGTCCATTACTTTGCCTGCTTTGAGACCGGTATTACGAGAATGGGAATGCGCGTTTCGCGTACGAGCTGTTCCGAATCCGAGCCGTGAAGGTGTTCCATGAGATGGGAGCGACCGGTCGTCGTGAGAATAATTAGGTCGCAGGCGAATTCCTTTGCGGTAGCGAGGATCTCGTCGCGATGATCGCCCTCGCGCAAGAGGACCTTATGAGGAAGGTCGGAGCCACCGGCTCGCCTGAGCAGGTCTTCCAGAGTTGATTTCGCGGTAACAGCGATCTCTTTCTCATCCTTGAGGAATTTTTGAGTCGACACTCTCAACATTTCCATCTCTTCTTTGCGCATGAACTCGGGGCGAACATTGAGAAGAAACAATTCTGACTTAAGTGTCCGAGCCAACTCGACTGCGGCCTGGACAGCAGCGAGCGATTGTTCACTTAAGTCGGAGGGTACGAGAATCTTCTTGAACATATAGGTAACCTGCCTATGTAAAGAAAACAAAAGTCATTAATACAAACAGCGGAATGAGGATTGCGCCTGACCACAACATGAATCCGAAGAAACTGGGCATCGGAACCTTGGCCTCTTCGGCAATTGATCGCACCATGAAATTTGGCGCATTGCCAATATAGGTGTTCGCACCAAAGAATACGGCGCCGGCGGAAATAGCTGTCAAATCAATTACGAACTGCGCCGACATGGGATGGACGATTTGGCCGGCGAGGATGCCGTGAACCTGCGCAGGAGCAATGCCGAGGTCTCCCAGCGCCATATTAAAGAAGGTCAGATAAGTCGGCGCATTATCCAGGAAGGACGACAGGACGCCAGAAATCCAGAAGTAACTTGCCGGGGAGTGAACTGCGGCTACGATTGCGCCGGCGGCACCGGATTTACCCGCCTGCAGGATTTGCAGGGGTGCGACGATGGTCACGAATATGCCGACGAACAGGTAGGCAACTTCCTTGATCGGAAACCAGGTGAAGCCGTTGGCCTCGCGGTATTCATCTTTAGTAGTCTTGAGGCTCAAGATTCCCATCACGATTATTAAAACGTCACGAAGAAGCGACTGATAGGTGAAATGGAGGCCGGCGACGTGGAGTTCGCCAATGCGCAGGCTTCCAGACATAAGGACGGCCAGGACAATACCGAGAAGGTAAACGAAATTCGTACCGCCATAGATCTTGATCGGTTCGGCCTTGGCGGGAGTCTGGACAACACCTTTGGTTTCTCGGCGATAGAGATAGGTTTCGACGATAGTGTAGATTATCAACAAGTAGGTCACCGAGAAAAGCAATTTGTTCCACATCTTGAAGGTCCAGAAGAACGGAACCCCATTGAGGAATCCGAGGAAAAGCGGTGGATCGCCCAGCGGAGTGAGCAGGCCACCGACATTTGCGACGAGAAATATGAAGAAGACAACGGTGTGAACTTTATACCGGCGTTCTTTGTTGGCGCGAATAAGCGGTCGAATCAGGAGAATGGCAGCGCCGGTGGTGCCCATCCACGATGCCAGAATGGTACCGATCAGGAGAATGAGTATATTGACTGCCGGTTTCCCAACCAATGAGCCTTTAAAATAGATTCCGCCGGAGACAGTAAAGAGTCCCCACAGTAGAATTATGAACGGCACATATTCGCCGAGCATAACGTGAAGGATTTCGTGCAGTCCGATGCCGCCGTAGATCATCACAAAGGGCAAGGCAAAGAGGAGTCCCCAACCGAAAGCGATTTTGGGAAAGTGGTGGTGCCAGAACCTCGGAGCAATCATTGGCACAAGCGCGATGGACAATAGGATTCCGACAAAAGGAATACAACTCCAGAGCGGCAATTGCTGGCCAAGCTGCGCCTTCTGGAAGGCGAGTTCGCGTTCTTCGAAGGCTTGTTTGCGGGTCTCGTAGAGTTCTTTCGTCGGGGCAGCAAACAAAGAACCAGCAATGATGGACATTGCCACGAGGGTAAGCAGGCCTAATTTGATGATTCTAATCGACATTGTCAGTCCAGATTCAGTCATAGTCAGTGCGAATAATAGCCAGAAACTTTCCAGAGGTCAAGCGCTCTTAGCTTCAATCAGCCGCGGGTAAACGCAGCTTGATTCCAAAGTCATCATTGGTTAGACTTACCGCATGAATTTGCTGGCAGAATTACGCGGCTTGGTTGCGCCTGAGAATGTCATTGACAATGCGACAGCGCTGGAAGCGGCATCAATTGATGAGTCTTCCCTATCGCCGGTTATGCCGGCGGCGATTGTGCGGGCATTCACATCGGATGAGATTCAGAGAGTGGTGCGTTATTGTCATCAGTACAAAGTGCCACTGACGGTGCGTGCGGCTGGAAGCGCGCTTGAGGGCAGCGCTATCCCGTGTGCAAATGGAGTTGTGCTGGATGTTTCGGGAATGGACAAGATGATTCAGTTTTGGCCGGAAGACTTGCAGGTCAAAGTTGAGCCGGGTGTTGTCTATGAGAAACTCAACGAAGTACTCAAGAGGGAGTCGCTGTTCTTTCCGCCTTCGCCGGGTGGGAGTTCGGATGTAGCGACGATTGGGGGGATGGTCTCGACGAATGCGAGCGGGATTTATTCGGTGAAGTATGGCGGGACAAAGGACTTTGTATTGGAGTTGGAGATCATCGATGGCACCGGCAAATACCATCGTCTTGGCAATCGCGCGATCAAAAGGTCTTCGGGTTACAATCTGATCGATTTGATTTCTGGATCGGAAGGGACGCTTGGGGTTATCACGTCGGTGACGTTGCAACTTCGAGGCATTCCGGAGGGCAGTCGCAAGGCGGCTTTCAAATTCCGTTCGGAGTATGAGGCCGCGCAGGCAGTCTCGGAAATGATGCGTTACGGGCTTGATTTGGCGGCAGTGGAATTTCTCGACCGCAATGTGATTGAAGCGTTGAATCTGCTCAACAACTACGGCCTCGAAGAAGTCCCCTGCTTGTTCATTGAGGCGCATGGTTCAGAGCAGGTGCTCTCAAGCAACATCGAATCGGCAACGCAAATTGCACAGGAGTTGGGCGGCGAAGTGCTCACTCTTCAAGGCGGGCAAAATCCGTGGGAAATCAGACACTACGTTACGAATGCGATCAAATTGCGTCGTCCCGGATACACGATTATTCGCAATGATGCAGCGCTGCCGATTTCGAGGCTGCCGGAGATTATCAAATATTGCCGCGAGCTTGCTGACGAATCGGGGCTGTTGATACACGCATTTGGCCATGTCGGGATGGGCCTGATTCATGCACTGATTCTGGCGCGTCGCGATGATACTACGGAATGGCAAAAAGGGCTGGACGTGAATCGGAAGATCATCTTAAAGGCGGTTGAGTGCAATGGGACGATTTCCGGCGAACATGGAATCGGGCTCGGGCACAAAGCGATTTTCAATATTGAACACGCAGAGTCGATTGATTTGATGCGTCAGGTCAAACGAGTATTCGATCCGAATGGGATAATGAATCCGGGAAAGATTTTCGATCAGGCTTAGTGCGCCGGTTTCCGCTCGAATGTAGCTATCAACACGCCCACAAGTATTAGCGCTCCCCCCAAGAGAAAGTGGCTCTCGAGTTTCTCGTGGAGCAAAAAATGGCCAAGCCCAATGGCAACCAAGGGCTCAAGAAATGTCATGAGCGATAGAGCTACGGCAGAAACACGCTTTAGCAAGTAGTACCAACCAATAAAAGCAGCTCCCGTTCCGAGGATCGCCAGATAGAGCAGCGCGCCGATGCTTGCGAAACTGATATCGAATTGCAATGGTAACTCCAGGAACATGGGCGGAACGAGAACGACGAGACCCGCAGGGATCTGCAGGATTGACAGTTGCGCGGCGGGGATATCATTGAGGTCACGCTTGATCAACACTGTTGCCCACGAACAAAAGACTGAGCTAAGCAGAAGTGAAAGCATCCCCAACACGGGTCCGGAGAGGGTCAAGTTATTGGAGAAGAGTGCAATGGTGCCGGCAAAGCCGACGATCATACCGGCGATGACTTGTTTTGTCAGCCGTTCCTGTGGAAGGAGGAAATGCGCAAAGATGCCGGTGAAGAAAGGCATCGTCGCAAAGAGAACGGCGGCGAGCGAAGAGTCTATCCATTGCTGGCCTATATAGATGAAGAGAAAATTCAGCCCATACATCAGGAAGCCGGCAACGAAGATCTTGCGGCGAATGTTGGGCAACGGCGGCAGCTGGTAGCGCCAGATGCGGAAGGCGATGCCAAGCAACAGAAAGGCAATAACAAAGCGGACGACGGCAAAAGTGAAGGGCGGAACGGTTTGGAGTCCGATCTTGACGACTACCCAAGTTGAGCCGAAGAGCAATAGCGTGATGATGTAAAGGAGAATGATCACGCCGCAGCAGCCGCTCGACTAAAACTGACCGGACGCGACTGATCTTGCGGTTGGGTCGCCGGGATTTGTTCTAAGGAATTCGCGCGATATGCGGACAGCATCTTCACGGCGGCCGTTCTGCACATAGAGTGAAACGAGCGAACGATAAGTGACCGGCATGACCGGATTGATTTGATAGGCGATTTCACTGACGCGAACGGCTTCGGAACCCCGGCCAAGATATTGCAGGGCGAGAGCCTTGTACTGGTAATAGTAGATGTTTTCGGGATTGAAGGCAATGAGCTGATCAACGAGCTTGAAATAGTCCTGATACATCGAATCGGTTTGGGCTTCGCTGAAGCCGCGGATTCTCGCCATGCGCGTGTAGCTTTGCCAGAACTCCGGGAAGTCCGTCATCAAGTCCTCGGTAATGGCAAGTGCGAGAGTCGTATCACCGTTGGCTTCGAGGTAGTCAACAAACTCCATCCCCGTCTGCACCGAACCGATGATCAAAGTAGTGGCGACCTCTTCGCGGAAGACCTTAGGATCGTTAATACCATTGGTGCGATAGACCTTCAAGAACAGGTCTTTGCTGATCTCGACATCCCAGACGCCGCGACTTTCTTGCGGCACGATTTGATAAAGCCAGCCACGGCGGAGATTATGCTCGACGAGCGGATACTTGACTGCAGTCGGCAGAGAACCAGAGAAGAGAATCGGGTATTTCCACTGATTGGCGGTGATGATCTGTTCAACCATCTGGTCGGCGACGGTGGTTATCTGACCGGTTTCCTG
>CAUJJY010000354.1 GCA_963205155.1 Candidatus Zixiibacteriota bacterium
GTTCCAGCGAAAGTAATCATCTTTGAGGCCGACCAGGACGGTGCCCACGACCGGATCTGTGAAATCGAGACGACGGTCAAGAACAGCAAAGTCTCCCTGGACTGGGAGTACGAGTATCACGAAGATACGGATGAAATCCCCACCGAAGAAGAATTGCAGCGGTACGGCCGCAGTTACAATCCACCGGAATATTTTTTCGTGATCGAGATCGACAAACAAGAATTCGGTCGCGAACAGGATTCCGGCTTGCTGACCTTCAAGGACTATCTGGAGATTCAAGCGAATCAGGGCGACGGTTCGGTCATGGCCAATGAGGATGTAATCGCGCATCTCCCCGATGGATCAGAGAAGCGAATTACTCTTGATGAATACGGATACTACAAGCTCGAGGGCGTCCCGCCTGGCAAATGTCGCATCGAATTTCCCAATCGCGACGGCATGCGCCCGATGGAATTCGAATAGCCCGGAGATGACTGCAAAGTGACTGACGTACTTTCTGGTCTAAAAGCGCTGTTTTGGGGGCCGCCGCTTCGTCCGATCGAATTATTTCCGCGCAAGAAGGCCAATCTTTTTGATGCAGACAAGAAAGTTAAAACGCTGCTTCCGGCGGATTTCCCTTCAGTGGAGAAAGGCTTCAGCGACAATCTTAAGCGACTCGAAAGCCGATTCTTCGTGGATCTGGGCACCAAACGAACGGTAACCGCTTATGTCTGCGCCGAGAAGGATGGCAAGTGGGTACCGCATGCTGGTAAGGAGGTCTTTCTTCGCCTCGCGCCCGGTACAGCAGCTAAAGCCAAGCTGAACATCACCAAAGGTACATCTGACGCCGATGGCTGTATCGAAATGGAAATTGAGCATCCCGCCGAAACTCCGGCTGGTCTGCCACTAATATTTCTGCAGGCTAGCTTCGACGAGCAGTTTCTTACATTCAATCAGCTTAACCTCTCAATTCGCCGCAACATCGATGTCCTCGTTGACCTCAAAGAGGTTGTGGAAGGCAAGTCTCTGCTCGTCCACCAGAAGGCCAATCCGATCGAGGCAGTTGCCGTCAAGCGCTTGCAGACGATTCTGAATCAGGTTGTTGCACGCAAGAAGGCTATCACTGACTTCGCGTTCTTAGAGACTCATGGCAAGTACGACGATGAATGCAAGAAAGCAGTGAAGACCTTCATCGAGAAATTTGCCGGCGGCTTCGACTACCCGAAGGGCCAGTTCAATGTCAAAGTCAATGACCTTGTCAAAGAATACATCAAACTTGAATATGGTTCCTACGAAGACGGCCAGATTGTCGATCGCTCACTTCTCATTGGTACCAAAGCGTGGGCGTCCGGCGATGAGGTCAATACTATTGACGGTCTACTCGACATCTACGTCGGCGTCGTGGAACGCTTCTTCTCGGAGATGCTCAAACGCGCCGAGGAATACACGAGCTGCAATACGTTTTGGCTTCATCGCCCGATGCACCGTCTCTATACCCAAGGGACAATTCGCCGGGTCATCATGAGCAAGACCGTCGACCTGCGTGTCGCGGCTGGCGAAGATGCAGAAATCGTTAAGGACAAGGGTAACAATGCCGAGCAGGCGAAGAAAGGCGAAGACCTGAAATTTCTGCAGGATTCCAATGTGGAGATCACCGAGTGGTTTAAGATCAAAGTTCTGGATAAAGTTCAAGGATGGGTCAGCGACGATGATGCTGATGTCGCCGGTATCAAAGTGACCATGACGGCCGCCGCCACATTGAAAGCAAGCTACACGGCCGGGAGCGCGGCAGTGAAAGACTCACGCGGAAACGACGCCTCGGCCGCCAAAGACACCGTAGGGAAGAAGCTGCAAGGCAAGCAGCAAGCAGGCAAGTGGTGGTATAAAGTCGAGCTATCGGCGATCGAAGGCTGGCTATCAGAGAATGAAGGAAAGTTGGTAAGCAGCAACACCAAGTTTGAGGCATCAAAAGTTGCCACCATCAAAGACAAGGGCGACAAGAGCGGGAGCGCAGTCAAGAACTGGGCTGGCACCGCTCTGTCTTCTGCCAAAGACGAAAAATTCAGTTACTTGAAGAAGAAGACTCCGCCAACCGAACGCTGGTTCAAGATTGAAAACAAAAACGGCGTCGCCGGCTGGATCAAAGAGGCTGAATGCACGGCGATCTCCAATGATCGCGTCACTGCCCACAACGCCGGCACTTTCGGAATGGCCGGTGTTGCCTACAGTTATGGCAGCAAAGATCGGCCCTCTGAATTTACCGCACTGCTCCAGTCCAATCCGATCAAACCGGAGACAGTCGATTGCTGGCATCTCTATGAAAATACTCATAAGCCCGGCAAGACCAGCAACGATTCCGACACTGCCAATTGGACCGGAATTGATTGCTCGGGATTTACGCAAAACTCCGCCACGTACTCGCTGCTTCCCGACAATCAGCGCATTGTCCCGGAAGCACGAATGAAACGCATCGGTCGCGTGGCCGGAGCCACCGGCGAAACCTGGCCCTGGACCGGCTGCATTCCGGCAAAGGACTTTGTCGGGGATTGGGCGCGACAGATCACGTATGATCCCGCCAACGCCAATAAACAGTGGCTGCAATGCACCGACATTATCACCTCTCCCGGCCACATTGTCTGGGTGGGCGATATCGACCCCGATGCGATTGACAACCACCGCGATTTCCAAGTGTATAATGCTTATGGAGGAGATTCGCGAGAAAACCAAAGCCCCAGCGTTCCGACCGATAAGTTCATTCGCAAGATCATCAAGATGCCTTTCAAATGGTGGGGGATCAGACTCGGTGATGATAAGATTAAGGTCGGAAGGATATACTTTTGGAGTTAGTCATGCGGTCAGGAGGGAACAATAGTGTTGCAATGGTTCATAGCCGTAATGCTCGCGGGACTGCCGCTGATTCAAGGATGTGCTGCCATGAAAACAGTTGATGGTGCCCAGGATTTCGAAATGATCTATTTCGAGCCGGGCGACGACGAAGGCAAACTGCTTTATCAATTCAGCGAAGTCGGCAAGGACATCCTCCCGCACCGAATGCTGGTCGACGGCGAAGGCCGTTTCTTTTTCCTCGAACGCGCTCTCAACCGCGTACAGTGTTTCTCGCCAATCGGTGAGTGGTCGTATACGGTCGCGCTTACTGGCAGCGATCTAAAGCTGACTAGTGAAGACGATAGCGAGATCGGAGTTAACTACATCGATATGTTCTGGTGCCCTGACTCTTCACTGGGCATTCTTGTCGCCATT
>CAUJJY010000355.1 GCA_963205155.1 Candidatus Zixiibacteriota bacterium
GCGATTTACATACATCATGGGTTACGCCGAGTGCGATCAGGATATCGCGGAGTGGCGGAGCAAATCGCCCGAATGCCGTCTTGTGCTTTACGTTTCGGGAACGGACATGCCGGCCTACCGTGGCAGTGAGTTTCGCAATTACAACGCAGGCAAGAAATCGACTTGGATTCGCAACCGGCTGGTGCAGTTAGGGGCAATTGAGGAATCCGCGTACCTGCATTTCTACAATGATACAAAGCTTCGCGCCTGGAACGGCACAACGTGGGACACGCTCTTGATCCGCGGCACGAACTCGATGATCATTGCCGCCAAAGATTCCGTCAGCCGGGTACCGAACGGCTACATCCAATACTTGTTCATGGCCGGAAATACCTATCAGGATCCCGCCCGACTGTCGCCGAACTTCTCCAGCCCAAAACTGCGTCAAGCCAACAAAGAATATCTGTGCCAGATTTTTGATGAAATCGGAGACACCGAACATTGGCCGGGGAAAACGGGCTACTGGGACGGTGTCTATTTTGACAACTACTCCCCTACCGGTATGAAGGGAGCAGGATTTGTTTCCGGCGGTCTCGTTGTCGAGACTGGAACAAGTCCAGCGAACTTGTTGACGTATGCTTCGCAAGCTTATGCCGATTGGGGCTGGAATCTGATGCAGACTTTCGGCCGAGAAGTCCGCGATACGCTGCAGATGGCAGACCAATGGTCGGTCGATCATAAAAAGAAGTCTCTTGCCTACAATGTAGGACAGACTCACAAGAATTCGTATCTATTTCCGGATTCATCAGGCGCTGACGCGTTGAATTATGAGTTCGGGTGGGATCCCGTTTTCTGCAACAACTCCAGTACCTATCGACTCGAGAATCTCTATTCACGCGACTCGATCGGCGCGCTCAATGGCTTGACCAGTTTCTGGACCAGTCCGCCACGGACTTCCTATAATGGCGGCACAACCACTGCTCGGCAAGCCCTGTATAACACGCTGTGCTTCTACTATGGTGCTCGTGGCGATTCGACCTGGATCTTCATGAGACCATCATCGGGCAACGCGTATGGCGCTTTTCTCAATCCCGGGTTTGACACATTAGCGTGGATACCGGCGATGGAGTATGAACTGGGGTGGCCGGCGCAGCATTATCAGCTGGCGGCCAGCGGACCGGCGGTTGATCAGTCAGGCGGGTCGTATAAGGTTTGGTCGCGGCAATATCCTTATGGAGTAGTCTATATCCGCCCGGTGGATGGCTTCGACGCCAAATGGGGTTCGCAGTCGACACCGATAACGGTGAGTTTGGGCGGGAATTACCGGCAGCTTCAAACTGACGGGACCTTGGGGACGGTGGTGACGCAGCTTTCCTTGCGCGGCGGCGAGGGTGCGATCATGATTCCGGCAACCACCGGCGAATGCACGACGCCGCCAACGGTACCGACGCCGGCAACACCGGCGAGCGGCGCGACGGCGCCATCGACGACGCCTTCATTGTGTGTCAACAGCTCGACACAGAGCAACTGCTCGCAGGCGATCCGGTATCATTTCCAGGTGTCGACCTCGAACGTGTTTACGACAATCGCGCAGGAAAACAGCGCGGTAGCACATACAGCAGGAACTTCATGCTGGCAGGTGCCGTCGGCCCTGGGCACATCAACGACCTACTACTGGCGCAGCCGTGCCGGCAACGGCACGAGCTGGTCAGCCTGGTCGGCGACGCGGAATTTCATGACTCCGAGCGGAGCTAACATGGCACCATCGGTGCCGGTGGCAAATTCACCTGCCGCGGGTGCAACGGTACCGACGCGACAGCCCAGTCTGGTGATTAATAATTCGACAGACCCCGAGGGAGCGACACTGACTTATCAATTTCAGGTCTCGCAGTTCTCGCTATTCAACTCGATTACATCGCAAATCATGGCGGCGACACAGGGTGCAGGAACCACGACTTGGCAGGTGCCGGTGAACCTGAATAATGCGACGACTTACTTCTGGCGGGCGCGGTCGTTTGACGGTGTCAATTTTTCAGGTTGGTCGGCGACGCGATCGCTTTATGTAAACACTTCCGCGGCCAACACGGCGCCGACAGCGCCGACGATCAGCTCACCGACATATGGCGCTAATGTCAACACTACTACTCCGGCGCTGCGGGTCAACAATTCGACCGACGTCAACGGCAATACGCTGACCTACCAGTTTGAGTTGTATGATTCGACGCTGGCGACGCAGTTGGCGATTTCGCCGATGGTGACGCAAGGTAGCGGAACAACGTCATGGACAACCGCAATCACTTTGGTCAATAATGCACGTTACCGCTGGCGGGCGCGCGCCTATGACGGGCAGGCGTGGTCCAATTACATGACAACTGCGGAATTCCGGGTGGTGTCGGCGACGAATTCGGCGCCGACGGTGCCGGTACTTCTGACACCGACGAACAACCAACAAGTTGTCGGGTCGCCGATCATGTTGATGACCAACAACTCCACTGATGCCAATGGTGATGCGATTTCGTATTCGTTCCGCATCTTTTCTGATTCGATATTAAGCAAGCAGGTCGAGATCTCCAATGGGCGGCCACAGACGGCACCGTATACATCTTACTATACAACCGGCACGTATCTGCACAATACGCCATATTGGTGGACGGTGCGGGCGTTCGATGGTGCGGCCTACAGCGACTGGGCAGCGGCACGGAAGTTCATACATATCGATGCCGCGCTGGACGTCAACAACTCGGTTTCGCTGATATCACCGGCACACGGATCGCGGGAGTTATCAACGACACCGACTTTTCGTATCGAGCTGGACTCTGATGATGATACGGTGGCCTGCCTATTTGAGATCGCGAATGATGAGGACTTCGAGGCGATTCACGAGGCTGGCAATGCTGCCGGGATTAACAGAATGGCCGAATGGATACCCAGGCGTGCGCTGGAGAATGAATCAACCTATTATTGGCGCGCGAAAGTTGCCGATGGCGGCTATTCGGAGATTGCCAGTTTCAGCGTAAGTTCGCCGATATTTGCCTCTCCGAATCCTTTTTCGTATCTGGATGGCGAGATCACTTTCCACAATTTGCCGGAGAATTCGCGGCTTGAGGTATATACGCCGTCGGGAGATAAAGTCGCCGAAATTGACAATCTTTCCGGCGACTTCCGCTGGGATGTGCGTAATTCAGCCGGAGAGCGACTTGCCTCCGGGGTGTTTCTTTACTACGTTGCCTTCGAGGGCCAACGTTTCGGCGACAAGATTATTGTCGTGCGTTAGCCAATTTACCAAAGGGGCTATTTAACCCGCTGACCGACGATTTCAAGCCTGACGTATCAAGTTCTATGCTTGTTGTGCTAATGCGATCTCCAGAATTATGAGGGGCAATAATACGGAGCAGCGATTTCAGCAATCACTCTTGTGATTCGTAGACGTGGACTGATTCCTGGGGTGCTGGGACTTGCTGACTGGCGTAGCTTGCGGGAGCAGCACTCAAGTCTTCGCCCGAGGAGCGAATCATGTGATTACGAAATGAGTTGACGGCTTCGGCGGCTTGCAGGAGTGATTTGGCGACACTGGAGGTATTGCCCCGGCGGAGCACTTCGTAAATGGCGGTCTCGGTCTGGAGTAAGAATTCGTCCTCGGTAAACGGACGTTGCTCCATCTCGAACTCAAACTCCTTGGTGCGGATGAAGTCATTCACTGATTGATACCGTCCGTGCGGAGAGAGTCCGAATACGCCTTCGCGCTGAAGGTGTTCGATCACTTTCGAGCCGGGGTCGGGCTGGTCGTCGGTGAGATCCGGGGGCATTTCAGGGATTAGTGCCAAAGTCAACTTCTTGACGTATTCATCCAGATCAATGGGATAGGGTTGTTCAATCGCTTCATAGACCGGTCGTTGGGCGATCGGTTCCTGTTGTGCAGGTAGTTGGCTTTCTGGCGCCTGCGGCGCAACGACGCCCTTCGAGCTATCAGGAGACTGGAGACTACCGGCGGTTCTGGACTGGAGACTGTTGAGAAAGTCATCGTGGATGCGTCGTCTGATTGCATACAAGTCCTGGTCTTCTTGGTGACGGGTGACGCTTCGCCCAGCCAACTCTTCGCTCGCATTTTGCGAGTTATTCAGATTTCGCCGTTTAGCACTATCTGATGAGGCAATTGATTCGGAAGCCGATAGCTTCTGTTGATCTTCCCAATTCAGAAGTTCTTGATTGTTTTCATTGCGGCGCGCTTTGGCTTGCTCACGCAGTTTCTGCATAAACTGCTCGACTACACTGGATGCCTTCGATTGGACTGCCGGCTCACTGCGCTTGTTGGCGTCAGAGCGTGCGCGATTTTCCGCGAGGTCTGATTCTTGGAGGACCTTCTCACGGCGCGCCTGGCGCAAATCAAGTTCGGATTTCTGCTCTTGATGGAATGCAATCTGGGCTTCACTTAGCGGTTGATTCGTCTTGGGAAAATCGGGCGACGGCAAGGGAGTTTCTTCAGGCTCGAGTTGGCTTGGTTCAGTGTGAACGACTCTATGAGCCAAGCTGTTCGGGTCGGCCGGTAATCCGAGTTGTGTTTTTGGATCATGCGGCAGTTGTTGGGGCGACGAAGACGCGGATGGGTCTTTACGCGAATGCGAGGCGTCGACTTTCTTGGAGTTCTCATTCTCCAGTTCAGTCCTAATCCCAACCTGTCGTTTGACTATTTCACCGGATTGGTAGACATTCGTGATATTTGCTCTGATCGAACTCATAAAGATTTGCTCGCCGATCGTTAAGACTTATTAGCCCGACCATATACAAGCAAGAACCGTACCAGCTGCGAAGATGTTGAATTACAACGGGTTCGATTGCGCACTCGCGAAGCATCTGTGGAGCCAGCCCTATACTAATGGCTGTTTCCCAGTGTTGTTGAGTCAACAAAGCGTGATGATTTTTGGTAGTGTGTGGGAAGTAAACAGCTTGATATGGTTCTATCTCCCCAGTTTCGCTTCGAAACAATTTGACCACCTTACGCTCAAATGGTCGATGATTCAGTCCAACTTACTGATTGGCAATGGGTTCAGTGATTGCCGATGGAGGGCCGCAATGGCGGCAAGCACGTTGCTTGTAACAGTAGTGTCAAGGAAGGTAGGAGGTTGTCATGGCAGCCATACAGGGCAGTTTCGCAGGAATGAACACGGTGCGCAACATCTCCTTGATTCAGCGCAGTATCAGCAAGACGATGCACCGGGTACCACCTGCCAAGGACGAAAATGATGAGGTCGTTGCGGCTCCGGAAATGCCAAATGAGATTGCGATTTCACAACAGATGCGATCGCAAATCGGCTCGTTAACCGACAGTATCCGAAATCTCGAAATGAAGCTGGGTCGCAATGAAGCGGCAAACGGGGCAATTGGCGAACTGGTTGAGAAGGCGAAGGAGCTTCGCGAGGTTGCAATTGAAGCCTCTCAAGAAGCGACCGTCAACCCGGAACGGGGGAAAGCGTTTCAGAGCACTTTTGACGCTCTGACCGGCGAATACAATGACATAGTAACGCAGGCCAGCTTTGCCGGAAAGAAGTTGCTGGACGGTTCGAATGACGCTGCTGCGAATGTTCGGCCGATTGCACAGCTTGATGTCTCTTCGGCCGATGTGGCCAAGGATGCAGTGAAGGATATTGACTCCGCATTGCGCGCCTTACATGACGCCAGCGTTACATCCGAAATGAGAACGCGGTTTGATTATGAAGCTACCGTCCGGCGATTCGAGGTGGTATCACAGAATCTCTCGGCGGCCGGCTCACAGGTTCGTGATCCAGAGTCTGCGGCTGAACAAGCAGACTATTTGAAGACTCTAGTGCGTGAGAACGCAAACCTGGCTTCTGCGGCACAGGGTCAAATGACTTCCGACACGGTATTCAAGCTACTGCACGCTTGACGTGCATAATAGACCTCCCCTGTAGGTGTTTTCACACCTGATGCGC
>CAUJJY010000356.1 GCA_963205155.1 Candidatus Zixiibacteriota bacterium
ATACGCCGCGTTCATCAATTGTAACAACCACACCTTCAGAGAGTGTGGCATCGGCAACCTTGGTTTGCGGCAGATCGACATTGATACCCGACTGCATCAGCGGGGCGCTGATCATAAAGACGATCAAGATCACCAAAACGACGTCCACCAGATTGGCGACATTGATGTCGTGCATTTTCGTATATGAGCGCTGACGGCGTTTGTGAGCCACTAAATCTGCTCCTTGGTCAAGGCGGCCAGGAACTCCAGCGAGAAGTTGTTCAAATCATCAGCGAAGAATTTCAATTTGGTGCTCGCCCAGTTGTACGCCATTACTGCAGGTATTGCTACAGCCAGACCGACAATGGTCGCGATTAATGCTTCCGCGATGCCTGGCGCAACTACGACCAATGAAGCCGAGCCTTGCTGGCCGATATTCATAAACGAATTCATGATGCCGTAGCAGGTACCCAAGAGGCCGATGAACGGTGCGGAATTTGCGGCGGTGGCGAGAAATGCCACGTTTTTTTCCAGAATCTTGATTTGTTCGTTGGACTCTTTTTCGAGGATACGATCGATTGCTTCCATCTCGTCCGGTTCAAGCTTAACAAATTCTCCCGGTTTTCGTTCGCTGCCGTTTTTGGCGGCAATCAATGATTCCCACTCGCGGTAGCCCTCTTCAAAGACGCGAGTCATCGGCGAAGCCTTGTAGAGCAGGCATTTGGAATGCGCTTCCTTGACGCTGGTTCTGCGCCGGAAGGTGTGATGAAACCGTGCGCCGTCGGCATGTGCGGCTTTGTAAACTTTCCACTTGTTGAGAATTATCCCCCAGGTCATTAAGCTCATGACCAACAAAACACCCAAAATCAACCAGCCGAAGAACGACATGTGGGAGAGTAATTCCCACAGCCCACCCTGTATTAGAAGAACTTTTGCGATTGGCAAATCCCACTCCGCGAACAAAGTTTAAGCGACCCGCCTGATGGCTAAGTAGTATACAGACCAACAAGGCGGTTATTTCCCTCAACAATGTAGAAACTTGTCAGTGAACGGCAAACCCTTTTATGGCGTTGTGCGCCAATACGATAGCGTATCAGCCAGCAGTGGAGTCTGTGTGGTCATCAATGCTGTCATTTCCCCCAGAGAGAGTGACAATGTTATCTGCGATTTGAGCAGAGAACTTTTCGTCGTGCGTTATGACAATGATGTCGCGACCGGATTGATGCAGGCGCAAAATCAAGTTTCGGACTCGTGCCCGTCCCTGCCAATCCAATCCGGCGGTTGATTCATCGAAGATCATGACTTGTCGATTGAGCGCCGTTATTGATGCGATCGCGACCAGTCGTTGTTCACCTGATGATAAGGTAAATGGATTGCGCGCGAGAAATAGATCGGGGTCCAGCCCGACCTGTTCGAGTGCGGCGTAAGCCTTAGCGGCAATTGACTCTTCAGTGACCTTCTGGTTGCGAAGTCCGAATGCGATTTCTTCGAATACTGTCTCGGCAAAGATCGCCGACTCGGGAATCTGGAATACGATTCCTACCTTTTTCAATCGGTCATTGAGTGAACCTGCGATACCGTTCAAGAGAATCTCACCTTCTTGAGGATCGAGCAGACCAGCGATGAGCAGACCAATTGTAGTTTTTCCGCTACCCGAAGGTCCGGAGAGAACCGTTACTTCGCCAGAGTGGAAAATCAACTTGCTCCAGTTCAATGACTCAGTGGAGTTTGGATAGTTGAATCGGACATCGCGCATTTCAACGGCAGGCGTGCCGTTACCGCGAGTTTGTTGTCGCTGCTTATTCGGGCCCTCCAGTTTTTGGATGTCGGCGAACAGTGAGGACGAAAGGAATTCCTGTGCAGGACCGTCAAAGATGATCTCCCCACTTTGTATAAAAACAACACGATCATAATTCTCCATTTCGGCTGTGTTCTGTGTTGCTGCCAAGACACACCACTCACGCGAACCGAACACTGTTTCGTGAATGAACTCTTGTCCTTCCTGATCAAGATAACTCGTTGGTTCGTCAAGGATCAGAATCTTCGGAGAAGAAATCAGCGTCGCCGCCAGCGCTAATCGTTGTTTCTCACCCGCCGAAAGTAGTGATGGGTGCCGGTGCAGCAAATCGAGAAGCCGAAATCGCGTGGCGAATTCGGTAATGCGGGCCCCTATCTCGTCGCGGTTGATGTTGAGATTCTCAAGTGTGAAGGCGAGTTCAGCCTTAACAGACGCGGTGAGTATTTGGTCTTCCGGATTTTGGAAGATGAAACCCAGATGTGATCTACGCGTGCGAAAATGCTCTTGGTCGCGAGTCGAGATACCGTCAACTGTGACCTCTCCCAATTCCGGCGCAACCATGCCCGCCGCGAGTTTAAGAAGCGTCGACTTCCCGGAGCCATTGCGACCAAGCAGGCATACTCGTTCACCCGAGGCAACTCTGAGGTTGACATCTCGAAGTTCAAAGGCGCCTTCGCCATAACCAAAGTTGACATTTGTGAATTGAATCATACTTAACAGCACCCGCAGGTGCTTGCAAGTATCGACTATTCGTGCGAGTGGGTCAAGCCCTCATCTACTGGATTCCGAGCGATTCGAGATAGGCGAGTACCTCCTGCGCCTGCTCGCCGCCTTTTTTGGCGTGGTGGATCAGGCTTAAGCCGTGGGCGCCGCGGCTGTGAATCAAATAGGGATAGCTGGTCAGGAAGCCTTTGACGATTTCCGTCTGGCCCAGCATCGTTGCCGTGAACAAGTTGGCTCGAGCGCCCTGCGACATAAGATAGAGGGCTATATCGCGATCGCCGACGTGTGAGGCGGCTTCGATTCCGGCCTCGAAGTCACCGCCGCCCCAATCCCAGCTCACATGCAGAAGCTGTGGGGTTTCGGTCAGCATCTCTTGGACAGCATTGAGGTCAGAGTGGCTGACGCGCACAAATTCTTTCACCAGTGCGCCTTCGATCTGCGGACCCTTGTCCTTTGCGGGTTTCTTGCTCTTGTTGGCGGATGAATCCGGTTGGGACATTTGACCCAAGAGTACTTGCGGCGTTAGCAGTGCCGCCATCCCAGCCGCCGCAGTCCCCAAGAACGCACGCCGGTCGGTGGCGCTAAGAATCCAGGCTGAAACTTCTTTCATACCAGCTACTCCTTACTCGTGATTAATCAACCGGCGAACCTTCTCGGCCGGTGAGCCACTCTTGGTTATTGGATACGGTAATTGGAGTTGATTGGTCGATGAAATTTCTTGAAAAGCAGGATTTTGTGCGATGGGGTATCTAATTGCATCGATTGTGGTCAGCGTTCCCCCTTTGACAGTCCTGACGCCCGGACTGAAGTCCCAAACTACCATTGATTTGCCGGCAGGCACAGGAGTTGACAATTGCCGATCTCTCGGCAAGCAAAATGGCCAAACTGCGATTGAACGGAAAGTAAACCTGTTTTTAAATCTCGTCTTGTGAGACAGCAGTCTCGACCTCATATCCCAAGACGACAACGATATCCTCCACTAAAGTTTCAGCAGCGCTCTTCACATGAATCTTAGTTACCAAATGGTCCCGGATGCGATATAATGATCTCGGTAACAAATGCGAGTGAATGGCTGGTATCCAAGGCATTGAAGTAAGGAGATAGAGGTAGGTGAATTTGCAGTCGAGTGATAGCTTTCCAAACGTCGCAGTAATCGGTGCCGGCGCCGCCGGTTACTTTGCCGCGATCACCTGCGCCGAGAGTTTCCGACGGGCACGGGTTGTAATCCTCGAAGCCAGCCGCCAGCCACTTTACAAGGTTGGAATTTCCGGAGGCGGGCGCTGCAATGTGACCAATAACAATTTCGAGATTGAACGCCTCTTGCAGGGTTACCCGCGCGGGCACAAAGAGCTGATTGGACCATTTCAGCGATTTGCCACGCGCGACACAGTCAATTGGTTTGCCGCTCGCGGTGTTAAGCTCAAAGCCGAAGCCGATGGTCGCATGTTTCCGATAAGCGATGATTCAGCCACCATCATAAAGTGTCTTGAGGAAGCCGCGGAGAAGGCGGGAGTTCATGTATGGCTACATGCACGCGTCGATGCCGTCCAGACCCGTGAGATTTCCGGATTCACAATCTCGCTGAAGGAAGGTGAAGTGCAGGAGTTTGACCGCGTCTTGATTGCCACCGGTTCGAGTCCATCCGGATATAAGATTGCCCAGTCGCTGGGGCACACGATTGTTCCGCCGGTGCCTTCGCTGTTTACCTTCAATATTAAAGACAACCGCCTGCGTGACTTTGCCGGATTAAGTTTCGAAGATGCTCATCTTGAACTTCGATTTCCCGATGACAAGCATCTCAAATGGAGCGGACCGTTGTTAATCACGCACTGGGGATTGAGCGGTCCGGCGGTGCTCAAGCTTTCGGCGTGGGGTGCGAGGTTGCTCTATGCCAGTCGCTATCAGGCAGAGTTGGTTGTGAATTTTCTCGGAACGATGAGCAATGCTGATGTCCTGCAGCGCATGCGGGATTACCGAAATGAATTTCCCAAACGCACAATTGTCGGTCACAATTTTCTTCCGATCGTCAAGCGTTACTGGGAGCGCACTGTTCGTCGTGCCGGTATAGACGACGATACCAGTTGGTCGCATATCACACGCGAACAGATGCAGCAGATTGCCGACGAATTGACGCAGGCCGTATTTGTTGTGACCGGCAAAGGTGAGTTTAAAGACGAATTCGTCACGGCGGGCGGTGTGAAGCTGAAAGAGGTTGATTTTCGCTCGATGGAAAGCCGTTTGCGTCCAGGCCTATATTTCGCCGGTGAAGTGCTCGACATTGACGGCATTACCGGCGGTTACAATTTCCAGGCGGCGTGGAGCACCGGTTGGGTGGCAGGGAAGAGCATCGGTTTAGTGCAGGATTACGGTAAGAATGAAAGCGGAAATCAGGGAACGGAGAACAATGATGAGTGAATTTCTCAAGACAGCGCTTCTTGCTGCACAACGTGCCGACGAGATAGCGATGAAGTACTTCCGCGAAGGTGTTGCCGTTGAAATCAAGTCAGACCAAACACCGGTTACTGTTGCCGACCGTGAGGTTGAACGGGTCATCATTGAGACAATTAAGAACGACTTTCCTGACCACGGTTTTCTTGGCGAAGAGACCGGCAAGTCCTCGAATTCAAGCGACTATGTCTGGATCATCGACCCCATAGACGGCACCAAGAATTTCATCCGCAACATCCCGCTCTTCGGCACGCAAATCGCCCTGATGCATAGGCAGACGTTGATCGTCGGCGTCTCGAGCATGCCCGCCATGGGCGAATTGCTTTATGCCGCTGATAACACCGCCTTCTTCAACGGCAAACCGGTGCGCGTAAGCGAAATTGGCGAGTTCTCTCAAGCGGCGATCTCGTTTGCAGGTCTCAATCGCTTTCCAGACCACGTAAAGCCAGAGCGGATGTTTGAGCTGTTTAAGTCCATCAATCGCGTTCGCGGTTTTGGAGATTGTTATCCGTTTCATTTACTGGCAACCGGTCGGCTTGAAGCGGTCGTTCAGTCATACATTCACATCTGGGATATTGCCGCGTTGGTCGCAATCATAGAAGCGGCGGGCGGGAAATGTACCGACTTTTCGGGACAGCCAATCGGAATTAGTAGCACCGATTTGCTTGCGAGCAATGGAAAAATCCATGATAAATTGCTTGGTTTCATAAATTTCTGATTCCGACAAAACACGCAATCGAAGCGTATTACAAGGAGAATGATGCTATCTTTGTCACATACCGGCCGGAGCTTGTCAACTCTTTTCATCACGCATTTATTGCTATTCTCGCTGGCCTGTTCCCAAAACTCCAACACACCGGCAAGCAATCTTGCGAGCATCAAACTCCCGCCCGGATTTAAGATCAGCATTTATGCCGAGGACGTCAAAGGCGCTCGGTCTTTCGCGCAAGGGAGTAACGGCACCCTATTTGTTTCGACGCGGGGCGAGCAGGTCTATGCTCTGCGCGATACCAACCGCGACTTTCGCCCGGATCAGAAGTTCATTATAGCATCGGGCCTGTTTATGCCGAACGGTGTCGCTTTTCGCGATGGCTCACTCTATGTGGCCGAGGTCAACCGCGTTCTGCGGTTCGACAATATAGAATCACGGCTTGCGAACCCGCCGGAACCGGTCGTGGTTTCAAGCGCGTTTCCGTCTGATACGTGGCACGGGTGGAAGTTTATTCGCTTCGGACCTGACGGGAAGCTCTACATCCCCGTTGGCGCTCCGTGCAACGTGTGCGAACGAGAGGATCAGCGCTACGCAACCATCATGCGCATGAACATCGACGGCAGCGGGTTGGAAGTATTTGCACGCGGCATTCGCAATACGGTCGGATTTGACTGGCACCCGATCACCAGGGAACTGTGGTTCACGGACAATGGCCGGGATATGCTCGGCGACGACATACCACCGGATGAACTCAATCATGCTCCGAATCTGGGGATGCATTTCGGATTTCCATATTGTCACGCCGGCACTATTCTCGACCCGGAAGAGGGTGATGGGAAGAACTGTCTGATGTACACACCCCCGGCGCAGAGGCTGGGGCCGCACGTAGCGTCGCTCGGGATGCGTTTTTACACCGGATCAATGTTTCCGCCAGAATATCGAAATCGCATCTTCATAGCTGAACACGGCTCGTGGAATCGCAGTAAGCCAATCGGATATCGAATTACGACGGTTCGTTTGGAAGGCAACAAGGCAGTTGCCTATGAGGTTTTTGCCGAAGGGTGGCTGACATCTTCCGGTCCGACCGGTCGACCGGTTGACATTGAGCAACTGTCCGATGGATCACTCTTGGTTTCCGATGATCATGGGGATAGAATCTACCGAATCACCTATTCCAAGTAATCAAATGGCTGTGCGCGAAATTCTCTTGCTTGGCAATCCGCTCTTACTGCAATCATGTGATGAAGTGCGGCGCGACGAACTCGAGTCATTGGGTCCGGTCATTCAGGACCTCCACGATACGTTGCTTGATTTTCGCCGGCGTTACAATGCCGGTCGCGCGATTGCGGCGCCGCAAATCGGCGTACTGAAACGTGTGGTTTTTATGCAGATTAATGAACCTACAGTCTTCATCAATCCGATCCTCGACCAATTGAGTGAAGACACATTCGAGCTTTGGGACGATTGTATGTCGTTTCCAGACTTGTTCGTGCGAGTTCGCCGGCATCGCAGTTGTCAGATTATTTACCGTGACCTCGAGTGGATCGAACACAGGGAGATGATCAAGGACGATCTCTCGGAGTTATTACAACACGAAATAGACCATCTTAATGGGATACTGGCCGTTTCTCGCGCGATCGACGGGGCTTCTTTCTCCCTGCGAAGTCAGCGCCGGCTCCTTTCGCGTTAACTCTCCACATTTTAACAACTTGCACAACAATAGCTGAATTCACGGCTGTACACAATCCGTGCATCACAAGGGGTAAATACCTGTTGACTCTCAACTTCGGGTGCTTATATTACCCGACTAATTGTCTGAGACCTCATTTGGGTTCATTTGAATTAACGACGGAGGATATTCCCTGATATGAAAGGCGATACCTGGAAGATAGTTTTGACGGTTGTATTGATCGTTGTAGCTATCGTTTATCTTTGGCCCACCTACCAGTATTTCACGATGAGTGATTCGGCGCGCGAATCAATGAGAACGAGCGATCCCGATGGATTTGCCACACTCCAGAAGAAGGCGCTGAAACTGGGACTCGACCTTCAGGGCGGCATGCGTGTCGTGCTTGAAGTTGACAAATCAAACCTGGACGAAAATGCGGCGAAAGATGCCCGTGAGCGTGCGCTCGAAATCATCCGCAATCGCGTGGATGAGTTCGGCGTTGCCGAGCCGGTCATTCAGGCGCAGGGCGACGACCGAATTGTGGTCGAACTGCCGGCGCTTCAGGATCCTGACCGCGCCCGCAATCTTATCGGCAAGACGGCTCTGCTTGAGTTCAAGATTGTCGAGAGCCCGGAAAACAGCGATATACTGGTGAAGCGTCTGGACCCGATTGCGGCCAAGATAGCTGGAGGAGAATCCTCCACTACGCCTGCCGATACCGCGACCAATCCTTTTGTTGATCCCTTCGGCGATACAACCAAGACGGCGGACTCAGCCAATGCTTTTGCCGATATTGACGATGCAAGTGCAACCGGTTTATCCCAGTACATGAGTTACGCCGGTCCGTTTTATGCTGTTGCCGAGAACGATTTCAACACGGTTGACCGAATTCTCGATGATCCCACAATCAAGGCGGCGATTCCTGGGGATGTCGAATTTGCCTGGAGTACCCGCAGTGAGCTGATCAACGGCCAAAGGATTCGTCCGCTTTATCTTCTGAAGAAGAAGATCGAAATGAGCGGCACGCATTTGACTGACGCCAATCCGAATTATGACCAGTTCCACAAGCCGGTCGTCGATTTTGTTTTTGATCGCGAAGGCGGCGAAATGTTTGGCCGCGTGACCGGACCCAATATCGGCAAACCGCTGGCGATCCTGCTCGACGGCAAAGTTGAATCTGCACCAAATATCCGTTCCAAGATTCGCGATAAAGGTCAGATCACTCTCGGTGGAACGGCAACATTCTTTGATGCCAAAGATCTTGCGACGATTCTCCGCGCCGGTGCGCTTCCGGCCCCGGTGAAAATTGTCCAGAACAACGTAATTGGGCCGACATTAGGACACGACTCCGTCAATGCAGGCATTAATGGACTCTTGATTGCCTTGGTGCTGATCGTTCTCTTTATGATTATGTATTACAAGATTGCCGGCGTAATTGCCGACATCGTTCTGGTGCTAAATATCTTCTTCCTGCTTGCCGTAATGGCAGGTTTGGGAGCGACACTTACGCTGCCGGGTATTGCTGGTATCATTTTAACGATAGGCATGGCGGTTGACGCAAACGTGCTGATCTTTGAGCGCATGCGTGAAGAAGTGAGAGTCGGGAAGAAAGTTTCCGCGGCGATAGATGCTGGATACGACCGGGCTTTAAGCTCGATTGTCGACAGTAACTTGACAACTTTGATTGCCGCCGGCGTGCTCTACTATTTCGGCACCGGACCAATCAGAGGCTTTGCCGTCACCCTTGGTGCCGGTATCATTATATCCATGTACACGGCTTTGGTTGTAAGCAAGCTGATTTTCCATACGCGCCGTAAAGCCGCAACCTTGAGCATCTGATATTTTAGGAGTTGAGATAAATGCAGTTTTTAGGCAAAACAAATATTGATTTCATCGGGATGCGAAAGATCTCCTGGACGATTTCCGGGATTCTCGTGATCATCGGCATCGTCGCCTTCTTCTTGATCGTATTTGGCAAGTCCGACCTTTCGATTGACTTTGCGGGTGGAACTGAAATTCAGGGCTCGTTTGCTAATGCTGTCGATGTCGCGACGGTACGCTCGACGCTAAGCGGAGCCGGGTTCGCTGACGCTACGATCCAGACTGTCGAAGGTTCGACGCCGAATCTATTCAACATTCGCGTCAAAGCCTCCTCTGGAGGCAGTGAGAGCGAAGTCTCTATTGCGGAGAAGTTGCGTCAGGCACTCAATTCAGGAGTTACCGGCAACAGCTTCAAACTGGATTCGGTGCAAGAAGTTGGACCGACGGTCGGCGAGGAGCTCCAGACACAGGCGCAAATTGCCGTTATCATTGCCATGATTGGAATTCTCATATACATCTGGGTGCGCTTTGATTTTCGTTTCTCGGTTGCGGCCACCGTGGCAACGTTCCACGACGTATTGGCTGTTCTTGGCTTCATGTTTGTCATGCAGCGCGAGCTGTCCTTGTTGGTGGTTACTGCGCTTTTAACAATTGCCGGCTACACGATTAACGACAAGATCATCGTTTTCGACCGTATTCGCGAGAATCTCAAGCTGTTCCGCAAAAAAGGCGACTATGTCGAAGCGATCAATGGCGCCATCAACCAGACGCTGTCGCGTACAATCATAACCGCGTTGACGACATTCATTGCCGTAGTCGTGATTCTGGTTGTGTGCGGCCCAGTAGTGCGTGATTTCGCTCTGGCTTTGGCTTTCGGTATTGTGATTGGCACATATTCATCAATCTTCGTAGCGGCACCGATTCTTGTTGAGTGGGAAGTTCGCTCCCCGAAACGCTTTAAATAGCTGTTTCGAATCATATTTTGACATGACAAGGGCGTCCTACACGGGACGCCCTTTTTGTTACTGCGAGGAAACTCTTGGCACATGGACGCTGTTTTCCTAAATTGGGAGTAATAAGAGTGTTTAGTCAGTGAAAGGAACCGTGATGCAAAATTTGACGCGCAATATCAACGACATCTTCAGAGTCGGTCTGGCGCTCGCCATGGAAGTCGCTGCCCCGACCCGATCCGGCGGTGTGCGTCAACGCTCGGACATTGCTGAGAAGTACAAATGGCGGCTTGATCATATTTATGGCTCCGCCGCCGACTGGCGTACCGATCTGGTTAGAGTTAAGGACATGCTTCCCAAGGTTGCGACTTTTCAGGGGAACCTCGCTTCTTCGGGACAGGTGCTATTTGAGTGCTTCGATCATCGCGACAAAGCATCAGTTCTGTTTTACAAGTTGTACATCTATGCTCATCTGAAACTGGATGAAGACAATCGCGACAGCCAGTACCAATCCATGACGGATGAGATCGCCGCGCTGTCGACCGTGTTTGCGGAGGCGGGGTCATTTATCACCCCGGAGATCATGGCGATCGATGACGACCGTCTGGATGAGATGAAAACGGAATGTCCCGAGTTGCGGCTCTATGATCATCATCTCGATGAGATGCGCCGGATGAAAGACCACATACTTTCGCCGGAGGAAGAACGCATCCTTGCCCTGGTCGGCAATGTCAGTCGCGGGCCGTCGCAGATCTTCCGCATGATCGATGATGCCGACATCAAGTTCGGCGATGTTGTCGATGAAAAGGGCGAGAAGATTGCGCTGACAAAACAACGCTACTATGATCTGCTTGAGTCCAAAGACCGTCGTGTCCGCAAAGAGTCAATGGAAGTTTTTGTCAACGCCTACAAGGGATTCGTCAATACTCTTGGCGCAACGCTGGGAACCTCCGTCTACAAGGACTTGTTCTACGCCAAGACACGTCAGTACAAAACTTGCCTTGAGTCAGCGCTTGACGCCGACAATATCCCCGAAGAGACATACCGAAATCTCGTCACTACCGTTGACTCTCATGTGGGAGTGTTGCACCGCTATGCTTCACTGCGCAAGAAAGTGCTGGGCGTTGATGAATTGAAGCCTTACGACATGTATGTTCCGTTGGTACCGGATGCGAAAATCAAGATTTCGTATGACGATGCTGTCCGCCGAATTCTCGAGGGCCTGTGGCCACTCGGCAAAGATTATCTCGGCGATCTGAAGACCGCTTTTGAGTCCGGCTGGGTCGATGTTTATGAGTCGGAGGGCAAGGGGAGCGGAGCGTACTCCTGGAGTACCTATGCGACGCATCCCTATGTGCTGATGAATTACAACGACACGCTCGACAACATGTTCACACTCGCGCACGAGATGGGACATGCGATGCACTCGTACTATTCCAAGAAGTTCCAGCCTTACATCTATTCTGGCCATTCGATCTTTACCGCCGAGGTTGCTTCGACTACCAACGAAGAACTGCTGATGCACTATATGCTCGATCGCGTCGAAACCAAAGAGCAGAAGGCGTATTTGCTTAGCTACTACATTCAGCAGATCGTCGGGACCTTCTTCACGCAGGTGATGTACTCGCAGTTTGAGTATGAGATCCACAAGGATGTTGAGGAAGGCAAACCGCTTTCGGCGGATGTACTCCGGCAGACTTTCAGAAAGATCTATCAGAAGTTCTGGGGTCCGGAGATGATACTTGAAGAATACTCCGACATTAGTTGCCTGCGCATACCGCACTTCTATCGCGCGTTTTATGTATATCAATATGCGACCAGCTATTCCGCAGCGACGATGATTGCCGAACGCTTGCTCAAGGGCGACGAACAACAACGGGTAGCTTATCTCAAATTCCTACAATCCGGTGAGTCCAAATATCCGATCGACACTTTGCAGAAAGCCGGTGTCGACTTGACCAAGTCCGATGCCATCGAGGCGACTGCACGGTTGTTTGGCCGACTCGTGGATGAGTTAGAAGCGCTGTTAGTAAAGTAGTGAGACGTCTGGCCGACTGAACCCGTGTAGTTTATGTCGGCCTGATTTCCCGAGTTTGCTGGAGCGAAATCATTCGGTACAGTCTCGTGCGGTTGTAACGTTGAAGCATCGTCAGATAGAGATTCAACAGGCCAAAGAGCACCATAATCACACTTCCGGTGCTTTGGCCACGCCGCAGAAACATCACTGCCATAACAATACAGAATATCAGGAAGAGCAGATGGACGGTTTCATTGAAACGCGACCAGCGCTCGGTCCGGCTAATTGACTCGACTGATCGGGGACTGACCACGAAGTAGGCGTATAGTTCCTTCTTCGGTCGCAGTTGGAGCACAAATCGACCCGCAGTAGCACGAACAACTTGCCCGAATATTCCGACGCCCAACGCGCGGTAGAGCGCGCCGCTTTCTTCAAAACTCTTTGGGAGAAAATACCAATCAAAGATGCTTGCTTGAGCTGTCATAGCTGAAAACGTCCACTATTATTGGACGTTTTGCAAGTTTCCATGTTGTCGAAATAGCCTCGCGACTATCCCTCTTTTTGCTCGATCTTTGCCCAGGTGTCGCGCAGACCGACTGTGCGATTGAACACGAGACGGCCCTCTTTGCTTTCCTTGTCGGTACTGAAATAGCCTGTGCGCATGAATTGATATCGCGATCCCGGTTTCGAGTCTTTTAAGGCCGGTTCAACCAGGGCAGTCGTCAAGACCTCGAGCGATTCGGGATTGAGATTCGATTTCCAATCCTGTCCTTCCGGCACGTTGTCTGGGTTCTCGCTGCGGAAGAGACGATCATACAGGCGGACTTCCGCCGGAATTGCGTGTTGTGCCGAAACCCAATGCAGTGTGCCCTTCACCTTGCGTCCCTCGCCGGCAGAACCACTCTTCGTTTCCGGATCGTAGCTGCAGCGCAGTTCGATGACCTTGCCGACAGCGTCTTTGACGACCTCTTCGCACTTGATGATATAGGCGTTCTTGAGTCGGACTTCGGCGCCGGGTGAAAGACGGAAGTACTTCTTCGGCGGATCCTCGCGGAAGTCATCCTGCTCAATGAATAGTTCGCTGGAGAACGGAATCATTCGTGAGCCGGCTGACTCATCTTCCGGATTGTTGATCGCCTCAAGTTGTTCAACCTGGCCTTTGGGGTAATTGGTGATTACCAGCTTCAGTGGTCTCAAAACGGCCATCACGCGATGTGTTATTTTGTTCAAGTGTTCTCGCACGCAATGTTCGAGCAAGGCGATGTCCACTGTGCTGGCGGCCTTGGCGACGCCGATGCGATCGCAGAATTCGCGGATTGCTTCGGGAGTATATCCGAGGCGACGCATACCGCAAATCGTGGGCATGCGCGGGTCATCCCAACCGCTGACCAGGCCTTCTTTGACCAATTGCAGGAGCTTGCGTTTGCTCATGACCGTGTAGGTTAAGTTTAGCCGCGCGAATTCGATTTGCTGCGGGTGGTAGATTTCCAATTCGTCGAGAAACCAATTGTAAAGCGGACGGTGGTCTTCAAATTCCAGCGTGCAAATCGAATGAGTAATTTTTTCCATCGAGTCGGACTGGCCGTGCGCATAATCGTACATCGGATAGATGCACCATTTGTCGCCGGTGCGGTGGTGTGTGCTCCGGAGAATTCGATAGAGCACCGGATCGCGCATATTGATGTTGCCGGAGGTCATATCGATCTTGGCGCGCAGAGTCTTGGTACCGTCTGGGAACTCGCCTTTGCACATGCGCTCGAACAGGTCCAGATTTTCTTCGATCGAACGATTGCGATAGGGGCTCTCTTTGCCGGGCGAGGTCAACGATCCGCGGTATTCGCGCACTTGGTCGCCGGTCAAATCGCAGACAAAGGCTTTGCCCTTCTTAATTAGCTTGACCGCCCAATCATAGAGTTGGTCGTAATAGTCGGATGCGTAGAAGAGCCGATCTTGCCAGTCGAAGCCGAGCCACTTGACGTCTTCGATGATGGCTTTGACGTATTCATCTTCTACTTTTTCCGGATTCGTATCATCCATACGCAGATTCGTCTTGCCGCCGTATTCAGCTGCAAGGCCGAAGTTCAGGCAAATCGACTTAGCGTGGCCGATATGCAAATAACCGTTTGGCTCCGGCGGAAAGCGCGTGTGGACACGGCCCTCGAATTTGCCAGTCTTCAAGTCTTCTTCAACGATTTGCTTTATGAAATTCGATGGGCGAGTAATTTCTTCGTTCGCCATATATTTTCAACCTCTCACTATCTATAGTTGATTCTCGCCTGGGGAGAATTCGCCATCAAGTTCACCGCGCCTTGATACTCAAGCGTGGTTGTCGCATTCGATGTTATCGGCAAGGATACAAAAAAACAGCGGAGATGTTAAGTGATTTCTCCGCTCAATTCAGGGGAGATAGGGCAAAACGCGAGGCCCGTCGTTCAAAGACAGGCAGCGCAAGGCTCCGGTCCGCCGGCAAAAAAGTAATTGACCAGGAACACGACATCGGAAATAGTCGGAGTACCATCGCAGTCGGTGTCGGCAATAGAAATGGGATTAGGTGCCGGTCCACCGGCAAACATGTAATTGATGAAGAAGACCACGTCAGCGATTGTAATTACGCCACTTCCATCCATGTCGCCGCAAGCAACAGCCGCACAAATATTTGCCGTTCCTGCGCTGGGGGTCATTGGTTCAAAGGCGCCGGTGCCATCAGG
>CAUJJY010000357.1 GCA_963205155.1 Candidatus Zixiibacteriota bacterium
GCCGTGTTGGATGAGTCGGGAACGGAGATGACGATATCGGCATTTGCAGGATGCTGGAGTGCTAAGTAGCGGCCCAAGCGGCGGCGAACTTTGTCTACATTTTCGCCAAAAATTTTGGAATCTGGTCGGGCAAAGTAGATAAACTCGAATATACAGAACGCGTGCTTGTGCTTTCGGAAAGGAAGATATGACTTCAAGCCGTCCTCAGTGATCTCAACAATTTCTCCCGGCAGAACATCGCGAACATACTTAGCACCGATAATGTCAAATGAACAGGTTTCCGAGGCAACAACCCACTTGTCGCCGAGTTGTCCTAATGCCAGAGGCCGAAAACCGTGGGGGTCGCGCGCCGCGATGAGCGCATCCTTGTGGAGGAATACGAGGGAATATGCGCCTTGTACTTTCTTCAATGCGTGTGCAATCGCGTCAACCACTTTCGCCTTTTTGCTCTTCGCAATCAAATGAAGAATCACCTCGGTGTCCGACGTGGTCTGAAAGATCGAGCCGCCTTGCTCCAGTTTTTGCTTCAAGGCCTCATCATTTGTCAAGTTGCCGTTGTGTCCAACCGCCAGTTTCTTGCCCTTGAACGTGATGACTAGGGGCTGGACATTACGCATATTCGAAGCGCCCGCCGTCGAGTAACGATTGTGTCCGATTGCCCGGTCGCCCTTTAATTGCGATAGCTTATCGCGTTGACTAAATACCTGATTAACTTCCCCTTGACCGCGAATTTCATTGCAGGCATCTCCATCGAAACTGACAATGCCGGCCGCTTCTTGCCCGCGGTGTTGCAGGGCATAAAGCCCAAAATAAGTCAGATCGGCGGCATTGTTTGCCCCGAAGATTCCGAAAATTCCGCATTCACAACGAAGATCGTCTGACATTACCGCTCCGAAAGACGCTTAAAATACACCTAGCCCTCCTGTTGTCAACAACAAATTAGAAGGCGGGACGTTCCCGGTCATTGTGACACAATAAATTAGCGCAATGCACGTATTGTGAAGGAGAATGCACAAAAGTATATTCGAACTTTAGCTGCGAACGTTGAGTCGGAATTCGCCTGCTTGGTGCAGGCTTTGTAACATGTTGCAACGAAATATGATATAACCGCAAGCTAAATTTATACTTGAGTCCGCGGTTTGTTTGCTCATTCAACTTGACGGCACACTGTTTGCTAGATACAATTCCGAGGAATTATGGATAGCACTGACAGCAAGAAATATCAGTCACTGCGCAAGATACTCTTAGCGCCGACCGATCCAGGGGGAGCCGAACAATTCCTCAAAGAATCGCTCGTGGACGCAATCAGCGCTCTGGGCATCGCGGCCGCGTCGATCTCCGTTGTGGATGACAATGGTGATGCGGTAATTGAGATTCGCGAGGGTGATCCCGCGCTGGTTATCGGTCTGTCGGAGCTTGAGAGCCGGATGATCGCCTCGCTTCGGGCGAAATTCGGACTGGAAACGATCTATTCTACTTTGAACCATAACGGCCTCAAGTCTATTTTTTCTTATATCATCAAATCCGGGGATCGGGTGATTGGTGCCGTTTCGGGGATTTGCGATGGTGCACGCAACATCGCGTTGGAGCAGGAATTTATCGAAGTGATGGCCGCAGCGCTGCGCAATTCAATGGGACAAGCCGGGCAGATACGCTCCGCTCGACTCGATGCGCTTCGTGAAACGACGGCGACAATCAATCACGAAATCAACAATCCACTTACGGTTGTCTTAGGGAATTGCCAGTTGTTGCTTATGAAGAGCGATCAACTTCCTGATGACGTTGTAAAGCGCCTACGCTTGATTGAACAGAGCAGCTTGCGAATTAGGGATGTGGTCAGCCAATTGATGAATCTCAACGAGGCGCGTTCAACTACTTATGTTGAAGGCACCCAGATGATAGATCTGCAGGAGAAAGAAGGAAACGAGGATTCCGAGAAGTAACGTCGCCGTTCCTTCTTACTTGCCACCCAGATTTCTGCGAATTGCTAAATGAAATCCAATCAAGCCCAGTCCAGTCAAAAGAGGCACGAACGCAATTACTGTCTCGCCGCCCGGCGTATCGCCGTTCGAATGAGCCTCAAGTAAGAGACTTAAGAACAACCCCAGACCGACAGCGCACAATACAATGCCGGCCTTGAGACTGCCAAACCGCTCGGTTTCGGCAGGGAGGTCGCGGCCCTGTTTGATTAGCTCCAGACGCATTTCATGGTTCATCTGTATTCGCTTGTAGACAAAAAGATAAACCAGATAGGCTACCAGCGCAAAGAAACCCAGCCCCAAGATAATCCCGGCAAACATTCCGAACATGTCAGAAGCATTAAATCGCCACATGAACTTGACCTTTCTGACGTTAAGACCCGACTATTTTGCAATTGGTTTCAAAAAGTGCAACTTTCTTTCCGAAATCGAGTCTTTATATCTATGCAAGCAGTGATCATAGACAACGACCGTGAACTGGTCGAAAGGGCACGACAGGGAGAACGCATTGCCTTGACGAGACTGACAGACCTTTACAAGGACAGGGTCTTTGTTCTGATCAATCGAATGCTGAATGACTCCGCCCGGGCGGAGGAACTGACTTATGAGGCATTCATTCGTGCATATAATAATCTCAAGAGCTTCCGTGGCGACGCCAAGTTCTCCAGTTGGCTCTATCGAATTGCTCTAAACGTGGCCTTGGCCGAGCGAGCGAAGAAGCGCTTGGAACAGGTGTCACTGACCGAAATCGAACACCTGGCGGCCGACCCCGCTGCTCAACCTGATCAGGTTTACCAGAGCCTCTTCTGTGGTCGGGTATTGGATGATGCCCTGAAACAGTTGCCGGTGCACTATGCTACCGCACTGCGAATGTTCTACCTTCGAGGTATCGGATATGTGGAGATTGCGGAATTGATGAAGATTCCTATTGGCACTGTCAAAACCTACCTGCATCGCGGCAAACGGGCGTTACGCGAGATAGTGGAGGGGAAGTTTAAGCCGGAGGAATTGATATGATGAAGTGCTCCGATGTCAGATGGCGGCTTACTGAATTCCTCAAGGGCGAAACCACGCCTACGCAAGATGACTTAATTCGTGACCACTTGGATGGATGCGCAGACTGCGCTTTGCGCTTGGTCGCGAACGGTAGGGTCGACGACCTTGCAGACCTGCCAGCGCCAGAATGGACTTCTGACATCACCATGCGCGTACTCTCAAATTATCCGGTTTCTGCGGCCGGAATGATGATGGTGCGGCACTTGTCGTGGGTTTTTGTTGTAAGCGCAGGCTTTGCTATTGCTGTCTTTATGTTTGTGCGGCAAATGTTTGAAGCTGCCCCTGTTAGCAGTCTCAATCGCCTCTCCGGCGGTGGTGTCGAAAGGTTGGACGCTGTCGCTACACAACTAACTGCGAACCCCTTTCTGAATTATATCGCTTTGGCGGTTGTGGCTACCGTTCTATGTGTTGCCCTGATTGTTCTGGTCGATCGACCAACAAAGAACGAGAACGGCGCCGCTCGTCAAGGTCATTAATACAGAGGCATCAAATTACCTCGTTACTCACCGAGATATTTGCGTAAATCCTGAAGCAACCTTGCCCGCAGGGGTATGTTCGAATTCACCAGCCGATTGCCGTGAAACATCGCGTCAATTTCTTCAATTTCAAGTACGCGTGGCACTAAATCCGAAATCAAACTTACTGATTCGCGAGAGTAAACGTCCTTGTCGGCATACGCCATGAAAACCGGTCGATCTCCGAATTTGCGCAAGACGGGCACAATGCGCAACCCGAGATACTCCATTCCCGGCGAAATCATCGCCACATATTTCACCCGCGGATCCTTTTGCGCATAGATTAGGCCCGCATTCCCTCCTACCGAAGCGCCTATCACTGCCAGTCGAGTAGTGTCGAATTTACTGCCGTGCATTTCAATGGCTTTGCCAAGGAGAAATGCGATATCGTCGGGGAATTTCAGTGACTCGCCGACATAGAAAGTGTTCTTCGGACGAATCCGGTTAGCTTTCAGATCGAAAGTCGACAAACCATAGCCCCGCAAATCTAAAGCAAAAACAGCATAGCCAGACTGAAGCAACTCGTCCCGAAATGTATTCCAACTCTCTGAAGATTCATTCGCTTGATGCAACAGTATCACTAAAGCGGGGAGGCGGGACTTCAATTTGTCTGCCGGTGGAATCGAAAGATAGCCAACCAATTCGACACTCGTATCCGGTGCGTCGAAAGCGACTTCAATGGTTTCGAATTTTCCCATTTTGGCGGCTTGGCTTTCTACGCTCAAAACAAGGGGCATCAGGAACAACAAACAAAGATAGACCGATATTCGCAGGTTATTAGCGGAAGTGTTCTTAGCCATAGCAGTTTTCGAATTGCTCCTCATCTTAAATGACAGTGTTCTCTTCAACCAGTGTCGTCGCGGCAAAGCGGTGAGGCGAAAGGGCAGAAAGATCGATCGCAGGCGATTCGCCACAGATTAACTCGGACATCACGATACCAACTGCCGGCGCATGCATGAAGCCGTGACCGGAAAAACCGTTGGCATGAAAGAATTTTGGATAGACTCCGCTGGATCCGAGAATTGCGTGATGATCCGGTGTGGTGTCATACAGTCCGCCCCATTGGGCTTTGATTTCGGCAATCTCTAGTTGCGGAATTCTGTTCAATCCCTTCTCCAGTATTGCATCGGTGTAGTCCGGATGTGCTGACTCGTCAAAACCTTCCGGTGTGTCCTTATCTGCCCAACCAAGCAACAGGCCGCCGGATTCCTTATGCGTGTACAATCCAGAACTCATGTCGACGACCATCGGAAACGACTCCGTGATGAAATCAAGCGGCGCCGTTGTAACAATCTGTCTCTTATATGCTCGAACTGGCAAATCGATCCCAAGCCAGGCCGCGACCTGGCGCGAGTGCGGGCCCGCCGCGTTAACGACGCAATTCGTCGAAAATTCGCCTTTGTTCGTAACCACGCCGGTAATCACATCGCCCGAGTGGTAGATGCCGATTGCCTCATGTTCCGTCAGGAATTTTACGCCAAGCTTGCGTGCCGCACTTACGTAACCCTGTGTGAATTGGTGCGGGTCGCCAATGCCGTCTTTGCGCGAAAATGTGCCGCCCAAAACGTCGTCCACGAATAACGGCGGCACGAGTTTCTTGATTTGCTCGCGCGATAACCATTCGACGGGATGCCCGACTCGCTGCCACATGGCAAATTGCTTGCGAAATGCCTCCATATGCTCTTCTGTTGTCATCAAGAAAAGATAACCGACCTGATCAAACTGAACCTCGGCGCCGGTTTCCTCCTGGAATATCTCGAATTTCTGCTCCGAGAGCATCGACAGGCGGACATTGATCTCGGTTCCAAATTGGGCGCGAATACCTCCCGCGCACTTCGCCGTAGCGCCGTTGCCCAGATATTGATCCTTCTCAAGTACAGCGATCTTTCCAAATTTTCTCTTGGCGAGGTAGTAAGCAATCGAGCAGCCAATGATTCCCCCGCCAATTATGACAACATCATATTTTTCAGACATGTAAAGACTCCTTGGTGACATAGCCTGTCAGGTAGCAATTAAGCGGGCAAAGGGGGCAAGTCAAGGGGGATTTGGAGCGTAATTGAAGCCGGGAGTCAGCCCTGAACAACACGGTGGTACAGATCGATATCTGCAATGAAGGGATGTTTTTGTTGATTTCACTGACGACATTCTTGAGTTTCGATTCATACGATGGAGACAGTTTTGATTGAAGGCATATTGGCGATGATTGCTTTTGGAGTCGTCGCCGGTGGACTCGTCCTGATTGCGACCGTAATCAGTCTACGCAATCGCGTAGCGAGACTGGAGCGTTTGTTTCAGCAACAGCCAGGTGCTGCTGTACCGCAACGACCAACCGAGCAGGTCGCACGCGCGAACTCTGTTGCATTACCTCCGCAGGTGCCAAGAATACCGTCGCCGCCGAGTGTCCCGCTTGGTTCCGGGACAACCCCTGCCGACAGATTCGTTCGCTGGGTCAGGGAGGATTGGTTGCTTAAGCTGGGTGCTTTGCTTCTTCTGGTCGGATTCAGTTGGCTCGCGACATATGCATTTCTCAACAACTGGATCGGTCCGATGGGCAGAATTGCCATTGGGCTGATTGCCGGAGCTGGCTTTATCACACTCGGGTGGGTGCGCATCCGGAAATTCCTTCACCAGGGCGGCGTCTTCCTTGTGCTCGGTTCGACCACCGTGTTGGTCACGACATACGCCGCGCGCGAAGTCTACGACTTCTTCACGCCCGCCTCAGCATTGATTCTGATGTTCTTGAGTACTGCGTTAGTCGCACTTGCAAGCGTGAAGTACAACAGCCGTGCGCTTGCTCTTTCCAGTATCATTCTTGCCGGCATCGCGCCGCTTTTGACAAATTCACCAACCACTGACAACGTTGCGCTGTTTTCCTATCTTCTGATTGTGACCCTGGGAGCAGTTTGGATCGTATTTCTGACAGGTCGACGCGAACTCACGATTGCGGCGCTCGCTGTGGTCACACTTTACAGTTTGCCATTCTTCTTTTCGCTGTTTCGCAGCGACAAGGACATTCTGTTGCTCTTTGCTTTCGCGTTTTCGACTGTGTTTTTCCTGACGAATGCTGCAGGAATCATCAAGTCCAAGACCGGCAGAAGCACGGCGGATTTGATAACCGCTGCAGGTAACGGCCTCTTCCTGTTGGCATGGATCATGGCCGCTGCACCGCAAGAATGGAAAAGCCTGATCATTGCCGCATGGATGGTTGTTTTTGTTACGGGTGCGTTCTTGATCTCGCGAGCGGCTAAGCAAAGTTCGCCGTTTTACATCTACGCTGGTGTCGGAGTAATCATGCTCGCCGCTGCGACATCAGCGGAGCTTAGCGGGGCGGCTCTGACAATCGCTTACACTGTCGAATGCGGTATCGTAACGGTACTTTCGTATCTCCTTCGCCGTGACGTCAGCTTATCTCAGCGAACTTGCCTGTTGCTATTGGTTCCAATGAGCCGATCAGTAAGCAGTATCGAAGGATTTGGTTGGAGCCAGTCGGTCTTCAATCAACACTTCTTTGTTTTGGCGGTCCTGGCGATTGTCTTGGGTGGCCTGGGCATCTACGTCAGACATGTTGGAAGCACGATTGAGAAAGCATCGACAAGACTAAGTAATGCGCTGATCGTGTTAGGAACAGTCTATGCGTATCTGCTATTGTGGCTTTCGTTACATACAGCATTCGAGCGTTCAGACATTGCCGTTGCGACATCGCTGCTTTCCTATACGGTCATCGGATTGATCACCTATATTCGCGGCCGTGCAATCGATAGGAAGGGGCTTATCGTGTATGGCGGCATCCTGTTGGGATTTGTAGTTTTGAGACTGCTGACCGTTGACGTATGGAAGATGGAATTAACCGGCCGGATCATAACATTCTTGTTAGTCGGTGCTCTACTGATGAGCACCGCTTTTCTGGTTAGAAAGCGGCAAGCCACAAAAGAAAGTCAAAGGCAGGAATAATAGCAAATGAAGAAATACGTCTACATCTTCTTTACGATAGCTTTGTTAAGTACGGCATCCAGCTCCAGCTCGATCTTTGCTCTGGGTCAATCAGAGATTGACAGCATCACCAGTGCATATCGTCAGGTGTTGTTCGTCTCGGATGTCCCAATCACAGTCCCGAGAGTCGTGGAACTTTCCTTTAAAGGAGAAGTGCTTCAGCGATATGAATTCGCGGTCTATAATGAGACCGACTTTGCTTTTGTACCGTACCTCTTTCGCCAAGCCCCGTTGCTCAATTATAGCATTGATTCGATTGAAGCCAACAATAGCGATGGAGCGGCGGCTTCACTTATTGATAAGGAAGTCGATACTTTTGCGGAATTCTACCTGTCTGATGAGGGATACGGAGAGGCAAGGATCGTTCTGAAAAGCACGGAGCCGTTCGCAGCAAATGGTCTTTCATTGCTGCTTGATAAGCATGTTGCGCTCCCAAGATTAATCGACGTCTATGTTGGTGATGAGAGCGGCGAAGACCGGTTGTTGGTCTCGCAACTCAAGGTCGAAGATGTTACAATCCACTTTCCTCTGACAAGTACGAGCCGCTGGACAATAGTCTTGACGCACAGTCAGCCTCTGCGAATATCGGAATTGCGGCTGTTGACCGAATATGAATCCGCGGACACCACACGAATTCTAAGATTCTTAGCACAACCCAGCCGCAGCTATCGCGTTTACTTTGATCCAGATCGATATTCTCAACCACCATGGTCGGAATCGGGCGATCTGACCACTGATGAAGGAATTCTCGCCGTTTTACCGGGTGGAATAGAACCTAACGGTGGCTACATTATTGCCGATGTCGATGCCGACGGTGTGCCGGACATTCATGATAATTGCGTCCTTGTCTCAAACCCGGATCAGACAGACGAGGACGGCAATGGCAGGGGGGATGCTTGCGACGACTTTGATAGAGATGGCATCATCAACAGCCTTGACAACTGTCCTAACGATCCGAATTGGGACCAGGCAGATTCCGATGGGGACGGAATCGGGGATACCTGCGATGACGAAGAGAACCGCTTGACCGAACGCTATGAGTGGATTCCCTGGGTAGGAATGGGAATTGCCGCAGTTGTCCTATTGGCGCTGTTCGCTATGACGGCCAAGTCAATGCGTCGTGATTCTGAAGAAAATAGAAATACCTAATAAGCGCTGGAAAGTATCAGTGCGACCTCTTCGAGAAGTTTTCGATCGGCATCTGTGAATGCGGCATGTTTATGAGAATCGATGTCGATCTCACCAACAACAATACCATTCTTGAAAATCGGTACTACAATCTCGGATTTCGTCTCCAATGAACAGGCAAGATAGCGCGGATCGGCATTGACATCGTCGATGATAATCGTCTGTTCTTCACGAACAGCAGCCCCGCAAATTCCGGAATCTGTCTTGATGCGAGTGTGAGGTGATGGCTTGCCCAAAAATGGACCAAGCACCAAGACGTCGTCACCTTCAAGATTGTAAATCCCGACCCAATCATAGTGGGGATAATTGTGCTTCAAGATATGAACAACCTCCAGTTGCAGCCTAAGCTTGGCATCCGGCGCAGAAGCGACCTCACGCAGGCGG
>CAUJJY010000358.1 GCA_963205155.1 Candidatus Zixiibacteriota bacterium
CGTAAGTAATACAGCGAGTACTAATGCTGAAAGTGCTGTTCTCATATTGTCCTCCTAAAATTCATCTCATCCATTGAACACTTCAATAAGGCTTCTTGTGTTAGGATTTTGTTAGGATTGTATTAATTGCTCGTAACGGAATTGTTTGAAGGCACGGTCGATCATGCGCGAGGCAGGCTGATTGTGAAGGTGCTGCCCTTACCAACTTCACTCTGTACACTGATATTTCCGCCGTGCGAAAGAACGATGTGCTTCACAATTGCCAAACCGAGGCCGGTGCCGCCTTGGGCACGACTGCGGGCTTTGTCGACGGTGTAGAAGCGTTCGAAGAGCCTGGGAAGATGCTCTTTTGCAATTCCGTTACCGTGATCACGCACGGTGATCAACAGCAGCTTGTCGCTGATTCCGGCCGCAACGACGATCTCCGTTTCCGGCTCGCTGTATTTGATGGCGTTCTCGATCAGATTTACGATGGCCTGTTCAAGCAGCGGCGCGTTGATGCGCGCCTGAATGCTTTCGGAACAATTGAGCGAGATTCTTATTTGTTTGGCGGATGCCTTCAATTCACACGAGGCTATTGCAGCCTGCAAGACGTCAACAAGACGCTCTAACTCGATGACGATTTCACCCCGCTCGGATTCTTGCTCGATGCGCGACAGTTTCAGCAAGTCTTCGATGATCGCGTGGAGCCGGTTTGCCTGGCGGGCGATGATCTGAAGGAAACGCTGCGACTCCTCCTGGCTCATTGTCGTACCTTCCATCAGCGTTTCAACAAACCCTTTAATGGAAGTGATAGGCGTCTTCAATTCGTGAGAAACATTAGCGACAAAGTCGCGACGCAGGTTTTCCAGTTTCCGCATCCGGGTTATGTCATTGAGAACCAGCAGTGCTCCGATGACTTCCTGTTGAGCATCGCGCATCAGTGTTCCGTGCGCCTGCAAAAATCTCTCGCCCAGAATTGGGTCAGTCAGGGTAACGTCACCTTCGACCGGCTCGCCGACGACAAAGGTTTTTGCCACCAACCGCTGCAAGTCGCTATTGCGCATAACTTCGAGAATACTGCGTCCTATGGCTTCATGGGCATCAAGTCCGAGAAAGCGGGCAGCTGCCCGATTTATGCTAATCAACTTCTGGTCGGCATCCATCGCTATGACGCCTTCCAGCATATTCGAGACAATTGCCTCTTGCTCGAGATTTTGACGCTGAACGGTCCTGAACCGCTCGCTTAATTGCACCGCCATCTTGTTCATCGCAACGGCAAGACCGGCTATTTCCTCAAATTCGGGGACGGCGACACGACTTTCAAGGTCACCTTGGGCGATCCGCTCGGCTCCCGACTTGATTTCCGCCAGCGGTTTGCTTATGTGCCGTGCGACCAAGATGCTTACTCCGGCCGCAAACAATGCGACGATTAGCCCGCCAATGCCCAGACGCCAATAAACATCGCTCATCGCTTCATCGATAAACGACACCGGTACCGCAATTCGCACAGCTGCGAGGACTTTACCTTGATCAAATGCTGGGATTGCCACGAAGAGCATTTCCTGGTTGAGCCGACTGGTGAACCGGCGATCGACACCGATGCTTCCTGAAAGTGCCGCTACGATTTCGTTACGGCCCGCCTGACTTCCGAGACCAGCGGGGTCTGCGTGAGAGTCGCCCAATATTGCTCCGCTGGGAGCGATGACGGTCAGAAATGAAGATGACTTGGTACCCAGCTCTTTGCAGAGAGCATCGACACCTGAATAGTCTGCTTCCAGCAGGCGCGATGCGATGGCGCGTTCAACCAGAGCGGCGCGCGACTGCATATCCGATACTATTTGATCTTCGTAGAATTCCTGCAGTGAATGGTAGGCATACCAACTTACCGCAATCAGCGAGACTGCGGTAATCAGCAGGTAGGATGGATAGATTTGCCAAAGCAACCGCTTACGGCGCAATGCTACTCCCGAAATCTGTAACCAACGCCCCGCACCGTTTCAATATACTGGCCTGCATCGCCTAATTTCTTGCGCAGACCTACTATTTGTACGTCGACCGAGCGGTCGGTGACAATGGTTTCGTCGCCGCGAATCTCGTTGACAATTTGGTACCGGGTAAACACCCATCCTGGATGGCGGGCAAGAAACTGCAGAATTTGGAACTCGGTCAAAGTCAGATCCACGGTCTTGCCCGCGACCATAACTTCGTGACGACCGGGATTTATCACAATATCATGCACCTTAATTGTCGTAACCGCACGGTCGGCCTCACGCGCTTTGCGACGCAGGATATTACGGATACGGGCAATCAGAATCTTTGGGCTGAAAGGCTTGGTTATGTAGTCGTCCGCCCCCACTTCGAGACCGGTAACTACATCGGACTCTTCGCTCTTGGCAGTCAACATGATGATCGGGATATGCTGGGTCTTGCCGTCATTCTTGAGCATTTTGCACACTTCCAGACCATCTAAGCCGGGAAGCATTACGTCGAGAACAACAAGGCTGGGCAGATTGTGTCTGGCGGACTTGAGACCATCCTCGCCGGATGTCACTCCGGTAACGCGATAGCCTTCCTTTCCGAGATTGTAGTTAATCAACTCGAGAATATCTTCCTCGTCCTCGATGACCAGGATGTTATCTTTCGCCATGTGTGCTCCATAATCCTTTCGACGCGATATTAGTGAAATTGCGTGCGCTATGCAAAAGATATCTACGAAAGTCGATGTTAATTCTATGTTAGGAAAGCAATTTTCTTGCGTTAAGAAGTCAGCAGATCCGCGGCAATTGTTCGCCCGATAACATGTTGACAATCCTCTTGGCACCAAACAACGTGACCAAGACTACCTGTGGGGAACCGACCGCGCCGACCTTACCGATGATCTGCGGTGAGTTATCGGGTGAAATCGCTTTCAGAGTCTCAATCGCACGAGCAGCAAAATCACCGGGCACGACTGCAATAAATCGTCCTTCATTGGCGACATGAAGCGGATCGAAGCCGAGCAGTTCACAAGCTGCTCTCACAGGTTCCGAGACCGCTATCGAGCGCTCGTCGATTTCAATCCCCATAGATGCCGACTGTGATATCTCTACCAGCGCACTTGCCAAGCCGCCGCGAGTGAGATCCCTTAAGCAATGAATCTCGATGCCGGCCGAAAGCAATGCCAGCACCTCCCGATGCAGCGGCGCACAATCGCTAACTACAGTCGACTCCAGCCCAAGATTCTCACGTTGTGCCATAATGGCAATGCCATGACGGCCAATGTCACCCGAAAGAATAATGCTGTCACCCGCTCTTACACTGGCTGGAGAGATCTGCTGATTGTGTTCGATAACACCGATCCCGGCGGTGTTGATAAACAGGCCGTCGCCGTGCCCCTTCTCGACCACTTTCGTATCGCCAGTGACCACCTGGACGCCCGCCTCGCGGCTGGCGCGCGCCATGCTGGTCACGACGCGGCCCAGGTCGTCCATCGCCAGCCCTTCTTCGAGGATAAACCCTGCCGAGAGAAAGAGCGGCTGCG
>CAUJJY010000359.1 GCA_963205155.1 Candidatus Zixiibacteriota bacterium
CGTAAGTAAACAAGTCGTCCGGCTCCAAATGCACCTGCATCGGTAACAACAACCTCTGCGAGGAGATTGTGTGATGTCCAAACGACTTCAACGCCAGCTCATACAGGATCCGCTCATGTGCCGCGTGTTGATCGATAATCAAAATCGAATCGGAAGTAACCGCTACGATATAAAGCAATGCCAGTTGCTGAAGCTTGACTTCTCCGCGCAAAGCCGTAGATAACTCATGGCGCGCCGTGACTGCCTGCACCGCTTCCGTTTCCTGTGGTAGCAGTGACTCCGTTGCCGTCTCTACGCCATGCTGTGTCACTGCCGGAGTCGATTGAGCGAATATCGCCGCCATCGATTCTTCCGCCTGCACCGGATTGAAACTTCGTGGCTCAAAGAACGATTGTATCGCGTGCCGGGCATCGACCTCACGTGCATAACCCGAAAAATCCTCGCGCCTCCCCGACGCCCCCCCGGCATTTAACCCGGGCACGACCCGGCCTTCGAGCAGCGACTCGCGGACGACGTGATAAATCGTGTGGAAGATCACTCGTTCATCCGCGAAGCGAACTTCCGATTTTGCAGGATGAACGTTGACGTCAACCAACGACGGATCAATCGTGATGAATATCGCCCCCTGCGGATATAATCCACCGGCGAGAAATTCACCATACGCTGACGTCACCGCTGCAAACAGCGAGCGCGATTCAATGCGCCTTCCATTCACCAGAAGCAAAACTCGCGAGCGATTACGCCGGCACGCTTCCGGTTTGGAAACGAATACCTCGACGCGAAGCGAATCACCGCTTCGTTCACCGCGCACGAACTTCTCGGCATTGACCGATCCAAACAATTGCTTTGCCCGTTCAAACTTGTCCGTTGACGCAGCTAAATCCACCAACCGTTGTCCGTCAGAGTCGAGAATGAATTCGCACTGCGGATTGGCGATCGCCAGCGACTCGACCACCTCTATTAATCGTCTCACTTCCGCCGAGGGTGACTTGAGAAACTTGCGTCGCGCCGGTGTATTGAAAAAAATATTCCTTACCGAAATCGTCGTCCCATAATCGCAGCCGACTTCGCCCTCTGATGTTAACTCCCCGCCTGTTATCTCAAGCTGATATCCCGCATCACTTCCGCGAGCTCGCGACTTAATCGTACTCTGCGAGACCGAGAGTATGGATGGCAACGCCTCGCCGCGAAATCCGAAAGAACTAATCGCGAAAAGGTCTTCAGGCTTTGAAAGCTTGCTTGTCGCATGACGGCAGATTGCGAGCTTCAGGTCTTCGGCCGTCATTCCTGTGCCATTATCGTTAACATCGATCCGGCCCAGCCCTCCGTCGGCAATGTCGATTCGCACCGAGGTGGCCCCCGCATCGAGCGAATTTTCTACCAGCTCCTTCACGACCGAAGCCGGCCGCTCGATAACTTCGCCGGCCGCGATCTTGTTGATCAGCACATTCGGGAGAAGCCTAATTCTTGACGCCATGTTCCTTCTCCGCCTGCTCCTTCAACTCCGCCAGCACGTTCAGCGCCTCGATTGGCGTCAACGAATCGATTTCCAGTTTCTGCAGTCGCTTGAGACTCTCTGACTCGCGCTGCTCAAATAATCCCAGGTGATTCGGATTGATGTATTGATACTTCGACCGCGTCTTAAGCGGTTCAAACTTTCCCGTCTCAAGCTCTTCGAGGATTTCCTTTGCCCGCCTCGTCAGTGTCATCGGAATGCCCGCCAGCTTCGCAACTTCGATTCCGAAACTGTCATCGCAACCGCCAGGCACAACTTTGCGCAAGAAGATAATCCGGTCTTTGTGCCGCCTCACCTGCACTTGATAATTACGAATCCGTGGACACAACGCCGGCAACTCCGTCAACTCATGGAAGTGCGTCGCGAAAATCGTCCGCGAACGCAGTCGTTCATCGTTGTGCAGCATTTCGCACAGCGCCCACGCAATCGCCAGACCGTCATATGTTGAGGTCCCGCGTCCGACCTCGTCCAGCAATATCAGACTCTGCGGTGTCGCATTATTGAGTATCCGCGAGGTCTCATTCATCTCCACCAAGAACGTCGACTCGCCCATCGTCAGGCGATCCGAGGCACCGACTCTTGTAAACACGCGATCGACCACACCAATCGTCGCCGACTGCGCCGGCACAAATGATCCCGCCTGCGCCATGATGACGATCAACCCCACCTGTCGCAGGTATGTCGACTTACCCGCCATATTCGGACCCGTCAGTAGTTGTACTTGATCTGAATTCGTATCAAGTTGCGTATCATTACCGACAAAATCGCCGCGTGCCAGCAGTTGTTCGATTACCGGATGGCGCCCTTCAGTAATATCCAGAGTTGACTCAGCGACAAGTTGCGGCCGACTATAATTGAACTTGCGCGCTGCAACTGCGAACGAAAGCAGTACGTCGAGTTCACCCAGCAGTCGTCCTGCCAGACTAATCTGCTCAATGTGCGCGGAAAGCTCTTCGCGCAGCTCCAGGAACACCCGCTCTTCCAGTCGATTGATCTTGTCCTCGGCGGCAAGAATCAACTCCTCTTTTTGCTTGAGCTCGTCAGTGATGTATCGCTCCGCATTGACTAAAGTCTGCTTGCGCACGAAATTCTGCGGGACGCTCCCCTGCTGTGCCTTGGTAACTTCGATGTAATATCCAAATACCGAGTTGTACCCGACCTTCAAGGTCGAGATACCGGTTTCCGCGCGTAGCTTTTCCTGCAACGTCGCCACATAGTCGACAGCATCTTTGATCGAACCCTTAAGCGCATCCAACTCTTGATTAAATCCCGGCTTAATCATCCCGCCCGAATTGACGAGAATCGGTGGCTCATCCACCAGTGCGCGATTAATCCTCTCGGCGACCGCCGATAAATCGGGCAAGCGCTTGGCCGTTTCCACCAGCAACTCGACTTTGCAGGTGCCCAGCCGCCGCCTGATCGCCGGAAGTTTCTGCAAGCTGTTCCGCAGCTGAATCAGATCGCGCGGATTCGCCTTGCGATATCCAAGTTTGCCCGCCAGTCGTTCCAGGTCCGCTATATTTGCCAATGACGCTTCGATCTCCGAGCGCAGATCAGCGTCGAGTACAAACTTTGCCACTGCATCATGGCGACCGCGTATCCGCTCGATGTTCTTGAGCGGTGCGACCAACCATCTCGCTAAACATCGCCTGCCCATGCCCGTGCTGCAGAAATCCAACAGTCCGATTAGCGAGTGTTCTTTCTTCTCGCTGGAACTCGACGACAACAGTTCCAAATTGCGGACCGATGAAGCATCGAGGTAGACATGGTCGGCATCTTCCGCAAATCGCGGCGGACTCAAATGCAGCGGCGCCGCAAACTTCATCTCTTCGACATAGGACAGCAGGCTTCCCAATGCCGAAACCGCCAGCGGAAAAGCCGCCAACTCGAATGCTTCCAGCGAATGAACTTTGTAATATGATCGAATCCGTTCAGATGCAAAATCGTCCTGATAGCGCCAGCTCTCCAGTTTCGTAACTTGCGCGCCCAATCGTTGTGCCCGTCGCTCGATCAGATTGTCGGCGTTATCAGAAACCAAGATCTCCTGCGGATTAAACGACTCCAATTTGTCGATTGCCGAATCGGCTGTCCCCTCAAACACGACCACCCTTCCGGTTGCGATCTCCAGCCCCGCGATTCCGAGTCGGTCACCCTGCCCAACACAGACCGAGACCAACATATTCTCCTGCCCTTGCGGCATGGCGCTCTCGACAGTCACCGTCCCCGGAGTGATAATTTCAATCACTTCACGTTTCACCAACCCCTTGGCAAGTTTGGGATCCTCTACCTGTTCGCAGATCGCCACCTTCAGCCCGGCCTTGATCAATAACGCTAGATACTTCTCCGCCGAATGATATGGCACTCCCGCCAGCGGCATCTTGGTCGATTGCCCGTGCGACCGTGAGGTCAACGCAATCCCGAGAATCGGCGCGGCGATTTCCGCATCACGGCCGAACATCTCGTAAAAATCACCCATGCGGAAGAATAACAACTTGTCCGGATGCTGCTTCTTGATGGCAAAATATTGCTCCAGCAGCGGCGTTTGTTTTCCTGTCATCTAATGCGATACGATGGAGTAAGTGTCATTGTTTTGCCGCGCCAGCCGGTTCATGAAGCGGGCGGCGCTGGAAATACTCGCGAAGCGCCCGATATCGACGAGATAAATAGTCTGACCGGTGCGGCTGTCGGCAAGCAACCTTGAAGTGTATCCCTGCTCGATAAAACGGCTGTGCAGTTTGCGCGCCGAAGCTTCGTCATCAAAAGTCCCCACACGGACAGCAAACTGTTGTCCGCCTCGGAATGTGCCGGTCGTCTCCAGATGGACGTTACTGACTTCATCTGTTGGTGAAGTTGAGGCAAAAACCGCAGGTGCATTGACTCCGTAACCGTTGCAGCACGTGTTCAGCGCCGACTCGACAAGCTGCACTTCCGCATATTCGTGCTGTACTTCATAAAGATTCCGCAGCCGCTCAAGTGCCAGCGGTCGCAAACGCAGTTCCGAGACTTGTGCCACGCGCGAATAATATGCCGCCGCATCATCAAACCGACCTCTGCTCAATTCGACATCCCCCAATAGCAGCGCCGCCTGAAGTCGCAAACTCGCATCCGGTGCAGTCTTGATTACTTGCTTGAGTTCGTGCCGCGATTTCTTACCTTCGCCCATTTCCTGCCTTATCTGCGCTCGCACGAAAAGCATTTCCGGAAAGTTTTCTGCTTCGCGGCATTCTATTTCCCAGCGTGATATCAATTCAAGCCCAGCCTTGTAGTTCTTTGCGGCAAGATGTTGCCTTACGATAGTGGTAACGATAAAAGCTCGAAACTCCGTGGGCAAGTCCCCAGCAAGCAATTCATTGCCGAGATTCTCAAGCGAGTCACCGGCGGGCGTCAACTGAAAATTGAGTTTCTCCCACTCATGTGGAGTCCCGGCCCAGGGCGACTCAAGCAATAGCTGCCGTGCCGTGCGAATTTCTCCGGCGTCAATGAGCGTGCGGACTTCATCAAGATTAGCAGCGTTGACAGTGGTGACAGAAAGCGATGCAGCCATGAGCGTCACGGCTGCGACAATTTTACGAACGCTGGCGAGCTGCCTCTTGCTGGAAGAATAAGTTTTCAAGAATGTCAAAGGCTTCACTGGTTCTTCCCTGCTCGCGATAGATGCGCGCCAGTCCGATGTGCGCCGGCGCATAGTTGGGATGTGCATTAACAATCTGGCGATAAAAATCAAGCGCCTGTGACCGGTCGCCTTTCTTTTCGTAAAGCTCCGCCAGCGCCATCGTCGCACTGATGTTGTTGGGATCACGCTCGAGAATATTTTCGAAGACAGAACTGATCATATTGAACTGCCCCATATCGAACAGCGAACGGCGCAG
>CAUJJY010000360.1 GCA_963205155.1 Candidatus Zixiibacteriota bacterium
GACATGGTGACCGGCTTGTTTTCGCTTAGTTTCGGCTTCAAAGGCTCGATCTATTCGACTGTTAGTGCCTGCGCCTCATCCGCCCACGCAATTGCCGATGCCTTGCGCATCATCCAGCGCGGCGAGTCGGATGTGGTCATCACCGGCGGGTCCGAGGCTTCAATCACTGAAATGTCCTTCGCCGGCTTCTGTTCATCGCGCGCTCTCTCAACTCGCAATGACGATCCGCAAACCGCCTCGCGTCCTTTCGATGTCGACCGCGACGGCTTCGTTATGGGCGAAGGCGCCGCCATCATTGTTATCGAAGAAGAAGAACATGCCAAGCGCCGTGGTGCACACATCTACGCCGAAGTCATCGGCGCCGGTATGTCGGCTGATGCTCACCACATCACGGCTCCTGCACCCGACGGCGACGGCGCCGCCCGAGCGATGATCGCCGCTCTTAAAGACGCGGGCCTCAAACCGGAGCAGGTCGACTACGTCAATACTCACGGAACGTCAACTCCACTCGGTGATATCGCCGAAACGATGGCCGTCAAACGCGTCTTCGGCGAACACGCCAAGAAGCTGTTGGTCAATTCAACAAAGTCGATGGTCGGTCACATGCTCGGCGGGGCCGGAGCTATCGAAGCCGCCACGACTGCGCTGTCTCTGGAAGAAGGCTATGTCCACCAGACCCTGAATATCCGGAACCAGGATCCGCAGTGTGATCTCGATTACTGCAAAGAAGGCGGACGTCACGTGCCGATCAAATATGGCATCAGCAATTCCTTCGGATTCGGCGGACACAATATCACCCTGATTCTTGCCAGGTACGACAACCACGCGAGGTAACTGATGCTGCAATTTCTCGCCCGACTTTTCGGTAAGAAACCGAAACAGTCAGCCAAGGCGACTTTGAGTGCCGACTCGCAACAGCAGCTTCAGAATGAAATCGGCTACGTCTTCAAAGACGATTACTACCTCGTCAAGGCCCTCACCCATCGCTCCTATCTGCGCGCCGAAGATTCTCGTAACTTGCGGTCATACGAGCGGCTCGAATTTCTCGGCGATTCCGTGCTGGGACTGATCGTCGCCGAAGAACTCTTCCAGAAATATCCCGACATGAGCGAAGGTTTTCTGACCAAGAATAAATCACTTCTTGTTAACAAGAAAGTCCTCGCCCATGCCGGCATGCAAATCGAACTCGGCAAGTATATCCTGATGTCGGCGGACGAAGAACGCGCCGGCGGACGCACCCGCCAATCAATCGTTGCCGACTGTCTCGAAGCGCTTTTCGGCGCCGTCTATCTCGATGGCGGTCTCGAAGCTACCGGCCAGGTCATTAAGCGCGTCGTCTCGTTCAACTTTGCCAAGACCAGTGAAGTTTTGTCTCTGCGCAATTACAAAGGTGAATTGTTGGAGAAACTCCAGGCCACTGGTGGCGGCATGCCCAAATACACAGTTAGCGACGAAGACGGCCCCGACCATCGCAAGGTCTTTACCGTCGAAGTCTTTGTCTCGGGGAAACGTCTCGGCACCGGCCGGGGCGACTCCAAGAAAAGCGCCGAACAGCGCGCCGCTGAAAGCGCGCTTACCTCACTCGAAGAAGATAAGCAAATCGGAGGATATCAATGAACATCGTGGTATGTGTAAAACAGGTTCCGGAAATCGCTCTCGTCAGTGTCGATGCCAACGCCGGAACTCTTAGCCTCCCGCAAAGCCCGGGAATGATCAATCCATTCGACGCCTACGCCATAGAAGAAGCTTTGCGCTTAAAAGAAAAACTCGGCGGCACCGTCTGGGTAGTTTCGCTCGGAGGTAAGGAAGCCGACTATGCACTTCGCGAAGGTCTCGCCCTCGGCGCCGATGAAGCCGTGCATCTAATGGACGACAAATTCGCCGACCTCGACACGACCGGAGCAGCTTTGGTTCTCGCCGCTGGTATCAAGAAAATCGGATCCGCTGATCTGGTCATCTTCGGCAAACAAGCTGTTGACTATGACTCATCGTCACTCGGTGCAGCTGTCGGTGGCGTCCTCGATTGGCCCGCCGTAATGTATGTCCGCAAGATTGAATCAATCGCCGATGGCAAAATCGTCGTCGAGCGCATGACAGATGACGGCTTCGACAAGGTTACCGCACCCACACCGGCACTCATCTCTGTCGTTAAGGAAATCAATGAGCCGCGCCTGCCTTCCTTAAAAGGGAAGATGAACGCAAAGAAAAAAACAGTGGCCGTGTATTCCGCCGCCGACCTCGGCGTCGATATGAGTGCGCCCGCCATGACAGCGGCGAGCAAAACTCTCAAAGCTGCCAATCCGCCGGCACGTCCCAAAGGCGAAATGATAACCGGCGCTACGCCGCAAGAGATCGCGGAAAAGCTCTTCAATAAACTCCGCGAATCGCAGGTGATCTAACACATGTTTATTAGGTAGGTCAGGCATTCTTGCCTGACTTCTTCGCCTCAGATGCCAATATCTCGGTAGGTCAGACATTATTGTCTGACCTACTTTTTCTCCCGTCGCAAATCCACATGCATAATGTCAATTCGCCAAAGCGCAGCTCTTGCGCTGACCACTAAATATGTTGTAAAACAATGACTTAAGAAGAAAATCAACCAATTCAACCGTTAAACGCAAAAAATGCTTGACAAGGTTCAAGTACAAGCGTAGCTTGAAGCACAGCCAAAGATGTGCTTATCTTTGTCCCCTGTACATCTTTGACCTCACGTTGTAGTAAATACCAGTTTTTCGGAGGCAGTAGGTATGATCCTGCTTAGATTGCTTATCACAGTGGTGATAACCGCCTCAATATCATTTCTTCTAACCGGCCCCGCACATGCTGTGGATCATCCTTGGGATGACAACAAGGGCGATACCAACACAATCGTTGGGTCCCAGCCTAATGTTGGCGATGAAGCGGACGAAACCACTACCCCAACAATTGTCTCGAGAATAGGAAATTGGACACGGTTGTTCTTCCTCGAGATCAAGAGCGTGTTAATAGGTATTGAGAGAAGTGATGTGAGCGTTAAGCCACCGACGGGACGAAAGCCAAAGACGGCCTTCCCGTATGATGGCAAAAAATAGAAACCTTTAAGTAAGTTAGTTCTTCAATGAGTAGCAGAATCGGTAATGCACTTACGGAGACGGCAGACAAACTTAAAACCATTCAATCTCTCATCAGCGAGAATAAGTTTGTTGAAGCCCGAGCAGAAATAGGGACTCTTGCGCCGATAATCGCGCAAGAGCCCAACTCCTTAATTGCCGGAGAGTACTATTATCTTCAAGCCGCAATCGAGGTTCATCAGAAACCGCCGCTTGAAGTTCTCGCTCTCGCCCGCAAGGCCTACTCCATTGTCTCCAATACCGCAGAAAACTTGACCATCGGCCGCGTTCAGGCGCTGATCGGCAAACTCTACGTCGCGCTGGGCGATCTGGTCTCCGGTGAAGCATTCATTCGCGACGCCATCAGTTCGTTCCGCCGCATCGATCACGACGAAGAACTCACCGGCTGCTACAACAAGCTCGCGCAAATCTATTTCATTCGTGGCGAGTTCAAACTGGCCGACAAGTTCCTTTCCGAATCGATCGATTTCCTCAAAAAGACCGAATCCGCGTCCGAAACCGCCATCATCCGTGCTCGCGGCAACCGCGCCCGCATTCAGATCTTGCTCGGCGAATGGAAGAGCGCCCAGGCGACCTTGAGCGAATGCGTCGAGTTTTGCCGCAACACCGACGGCGGACCGTCGCTGGCCAAGAATCTGCTCTCACTCGGATACGTTCTCTACTTGCGCGAGGAATTCACCGAAGCCCGCAGTATCCTCGAACAATCCTACGACGTCATCCGCAAGCACGATCTCTTGCGTGAACGTTCTATCTACCACGAATACATGGGTGAACTGCTGCTCGCAATGGGCGATAGCCGCATGGCGCGCCAACATTATGCCTATGCTCTGGAAATCGGCAATCGTATCGCTCCCGAAAGCGCCATCATCAGTCAAACCGAACGCCGCCTGGCCGAGTTGGAGTATCTCGCCGGGAATTATGCGCTTGCATTAGATCATGCCAATCGCGCTCTCGAAGTCGCTAATCATGTCGGCGAAGTTGTTGAAATCGCCGCTGCCAAGAAGATCCTCGGGGCGCTTGAAGCCGCCAACGGCAAGTATGATCAGGCAGTCGCACTGTTTGATGAAGCCATTTCCGCACTCGAGTTGACCGGCGAACAACGCGAACTCGCTTGGGCATATTTCATCGCCGGTAAAGCTCTGGTAAAATCACGCGAACACCACAAGTTTGCTCTGCGCTACTTGAACCTGTCTGTGCGTCTTGCCAATCAACTGCCGATTACCTGGCTCAAGATTCATGCGCATTATCAACTCTGCCAATTGGAATTCGAATCCCGCAACTACGACGAAGCCTTGAAGTATCTTGCACATTGTGAATCTCTCGCCGCTCATTATCAGGATGATCGCGCAACCGAAGAATGCCGCATCATGCGCCTCGCCATCGAGGACGATATGGTCGATGCCGGTCTCTCCAATGATAACGAATACAGCTTCTTCAGCTCGTTCCTGACTGCTTCCGAATACGGCAGCCTCAAAAGCGGAAGTCTCGCCGACACACTGAAAGTCCTGCGCGACAAAATCGGCGGCCAGCGCGCCTTCATCTTCTCTTATGACACCCAGCAGCACTCATTCGAAACTCTTGCATCACTCGACTTCGAACCGACCACACTTGCCAAAGTTGCCAAATCACTTGCCAATGGCCGCGGCGGTTCGCTGCCTCTTGACCGGCCGTTGTTGGTGACCCATTTGGGTGGCGATCGCAAACGCATGTTCGATTATCTTACCCTCAACTCCGAAAGCGTCGAAGCGTTTATCTCGTTACCAATCCAATTGTCCGAAGAAGTTTCCGGCTTGGTCTACATCGACAAGATTGATCCTCATGTTGCCGGATTCACCAAAGCCAATCTTGATTTCGCAATTGCCTTCTCCGATATCCTGGGCTTCAAGTCTTCGGAAGAACAAAAACGGCGCCTCACACAGGACAACCGCCGCCTCAAAGACCAACTCCAGAAACAACTCGCTTTCCCGAATATCATCACTGCCAGTCACGAAGTTCTCGACATCCTCGATCGCGTCATGCAGGTCAAAGATTCCCCGATCTCAATCCAGATCGAAGGCGAAACCGGCACCGGCAAAGACCTGCTTGCAAAGGCGATTCACTACAATTCCAATCGCAAAGACCGCCGATTCATTTCCGTGAATTGTGCTGCCCTTCCGGAAACGCTGCTCGAATCCGAATTATTCGGCTACAAGCGCGGAGCTTTTACCGGCGCGGAAGGGGAGAAGGTCGGGCTGTTCGAAGAAGCTGACGGCGGCACATTCTTCCTCGACGAAATCGGCGATATGCCGCTCTCGATCCAGGTTAAGCTCTTGCGTGTTATCGAAGAAAAAGAGGTCGTTCGGCTCGGCGAAACTTTCCCGCGCAAGGTCGATGTCCGCGTCATCTCGGCGACCAACAAAGATCTCCGCGCGCTCATGGAGCAGGGACAATTCCGTCAGGATCTCTACTATCGGCTTTCTACATTTGCGTTCAGACTTCCGCCGTTGCGGGATCGCCGCGAAGATGTACCCTTGCTGATCAAACACTTCCTCGCCAAGTTCGACGCGGAAGTCAAGATCGAGCCCGAAGCTTTCAACTGCCTCGCAGATTATGACTGGCCAGGCAACATTCGCGAACTGGAAAACGAACTCAAGAAATTAGTTCTCCTTGCCGGCGACCGCAAAGTCATCTCCAGCTACATGATTTCTCGCCGCATTACCGAAAAGACCCGCAGTGAGTCACCGGATAATTCGGCCCAAAACGGCAGCTTCTCGCTGTACGAACACCTCGGCCGTCTCGAACGCGAGTACATTCTCAAAGCACTCCGCAACTCCAATTGGGTCAAGAAGCACGCTGCCGAACTTCTGGCGATCCCCGAATCGACCCTGCGCCTCAAGATGAAACAGTATCATCTCGCGCAAGAATAAAAGTTGAAACCCGATCAGACTTGAGCCGTCAGGCGAAGTCCCCCTTGGGGGAATCCTTCCTGACGGCGTTTTGATTGAGTCTACACTGGACTAACAACCACCGAAAACCTTACAGAATTGTCATCCTGAGCGAAGCGAAGGATCTATAAACTTACACGGTAAGATCCGACAGCTTCGTTGGTCGGCGTTCCCAGCGAAGCGCGGAACCCGACACTTTAAGTGTGGGTCCGACTTCAGTTGGACTATTCGTGCGCGGCAGTCGTCCAGAGGTTGTCCCTGAAGTTAAGCCTGAGTCAGGTGCCCCACCGCTTGCGGTGGGATTGTTGCAATTCGACCACAATATATTGTGGTTGGTTGTCGCTGAATTGAACTTCTGTGACAGCCTCTCCACGCCTGCCGCGTCTTTTGAACTGACGCCCTTGGGCTGTCCGATACCACTCCCCCTCTTGCCCCTTGCTCCGACCCTGCCTTTTAGCTAACTTCTCCCAATGCATTGGCGCTATCTTCCTTTTGGTACTTTCACCGGCGAACACAACATGTCGCTCGACCGACAACTTCTCGACGACCTGCAATCCGGAAAATCGACAACCACAATTGTCCGTTTCTATTGCTGGGATCGCCCGACAGTAAGCCTCGGAATAAATCAGATCGCAGATGAAGTAGTTGTCCTTGAACAAATCCAGCGTCTTGGCTATGGCCTCGTAACTCGTCCCACCGGCGGCAGAGCGCTTCTCCACAAAGGCGACATCTGCTACGCGATCATCGCCAATCGCAACAGCCACCCGGAGTTTCGTTCTTTAACGAGCACTTATCGCGCTATCGCGCAATCGATCGCCGCAATGCTTGCGTCACTCGGCATCAATACGACCGAGTTGCCCCAAACTGGTACTCCGGCTCGCAGCGCCCTAAACCCATGTTTTGCAATGCTTAACCCTTTTGAAGTCACTGTTCGCGGACGCAAAATCTGCGGTAGCGCCCAATTCCGCTCCGGCGATTGTTTTCTCCAGCACGGCTCGGTGCGCATTTTTGATAACTGGAACGAAGACGATCTCACCACTCTGTGGCCTTACGGTCACCAGCTCGACTCGGACCAGATAACCTCCATCGAGGTTGAAACCGGTCGCCAACCCGCAGTTGCCGACGTGGTCACTGCCTTCGAGGAAGCCGTCAAGGACCGTTTTGGAGTGTCGCTTAGCGTCGATTGAGTTAAGTGTGAAGCGAGCCGCAACTAAAAATCTCGCGGAATTGATTAAACAAAATAAGGGGTTGAGAGTCTTTTACTTGGGAAACAAAAGCCATGATGAAGAGTCAAATTTCACTTGACTGTTAGCGGCTCAAAATGCTTTATTCAGGGATTGTTTTGGAAATCGGAAAGCCTTGTTAGGCAAATGCCTCACAGGCACTTTGGGAGTACGACAGCATTAATGTCCGCCAACACAGGTTTTCATCGGGCGTCAGTAGAGTTTACGTTCAAGCGACCGGAAAGTTGCGGTTTTTATCTTTCATTATGAGAAATACAATCATGTTTCAAGATAATCTCGCTGTCAAGCGAGAAGGAGGTAGGTCCATGCGAATGGCTAACTTGTTTAGAAGCGGATTAGTCTTAATGGTGATTGCCCTCTTTGCGGCAGCCAGCGTCTTCGCCGGCTCGACCGGTAGAGTCAAAGGCAAAATCACGAACAAGAAGACTAAAGAAGCCGTGCCGTTTGCGGTGGTTCAGATCGATGGTACCACGATGGGTGCCCAGGCTGATCCCAACGGCGAATTTCTGATCATTAACGTTCCCCCGGGAATGTATTCGATTACAGCGAATTTGACCGGTTGGACTTCAGTCCGTACCGAGCAGGTGGAAATCACTGTCGATGCGACGCGTACCGTCGATTTCGCGATGGAAGAGTCGATCGTCGAAACCGAAGCGCAGATCGTCGTTGCCGAACGCGACCTGCTGCGTGTAACCGAGACCGCCAACCTGCGCCAGATCACTGCCGAAAACATCAAGAATATGCCGGTGGCAACCGTTGCTGACCTCCTCAAGGCCCAGGTCGGTGTCGTTGAGCGTTTCGGCCAAATTCACATTCGCGGCGGCCGCTCCAACGAAGTCACCTACGTCGTTGACGGTGTCGCTGTCAAAGATCCTTTGGGCGGCCGCGGTGCGGTCGACCAGGCGATGAACATTTCCAATAACGTCGTTGAAGATCTCCAGATCATCAAGGGCGGATTCGATGCTGAATACGGCAATGCGACTTCCGGTATCATTAACATTACAACCAAAGCTGGTTCGGATGTCACCAAGGCCGAAATGGAATATTTTACCGATGATTTCGGCACCGGAATTCTCAACAAGAACTCCAATAATTACGATCGCGGTGAATTCAACCTTTCGGGTCCCGATCCGATTCTGGCTAACCGGCTCCTGCCGAAACTGGGAATCAATTGGTTTGCGGATAAAGTGTTCTATTCGTTCCAGGCTGCTGCCGAAAAGACTGATGGCTATATCAGCTACAAGGACTACTTCACACCGACCACCGAGCGTAGCTTCAAATCGCGTTCAATCCTCGGTCTGTTCGAACTAGAGGATAGAATGCAGAATTCGTACGAAGCTCAAGTCAACGTTCGCTACGAAGCCAGTGCGAACATTCGCTTGAATCTGCGCTTCCGCGGATCGTGGGACAATAACACCTCGTTCGCTTGGAGCCACATCTACGTTCCTTCCTATGCTCCGATTGTGAACGAAGAGTCCGCTACCTATTCTGCGCAGTTGACGCACCAGATTGACAAGTCGACCTACTACGTCGTAACGCTTTCGCGTTATAACCGTAACTACACCGAACAGCCGGGTGATCCCGATCGTCCGGGTGAAGGCAAGGATCCAGGCGACTTCATCCAGTCTACCCAGTACGAGGGCTATCTTGACCGCAACGGCAACGGCGTATTCGATTCGCCGGAACCGTTTATCAATGCCAATGGCGATACTTCCTGGGTCTGGGGCGGCGATTTCTATACCTTTGGTGACGCCTATGCTACCCCCGGAGGTATCTGGCCGCTGGTCTCGCAGGAGGCCGATCGCGAATTCCGCGGTGTAGATTCCCGTCATCAAGGACAGAGAAATTCCTCGACTCTTGTCGACACAATCTTCACCGATTGGAACAGCAACGGCGTTGTCGATTTTTATGAATCCGAGCAGTTCGTTGATGTCAATGGTGACGGCAAATGGAACTCCGGTGACTTGCTGATCAGCGATACGAATCGCAACGGCGTCTACGACCGCAGTCGCGCCGATATTACAAATATCGACCTCGGCGAACCTTACACCGATGGCGACGTCATTTTGGGTGAACCGTTTACCGATGTGAACCTCAACGGCGTCTATGATGCCGGTATCGATATCTTTGTAATGGCGGTTGACCCGTCCGTCAACCAGGATCTCAACCGTAACTCCAAATACGACGGCCCCAAAGACGCGTGGTTGCCGGGAACTCCTTTCAGAGACTTGAACGGCAACGGTATTTACGATCCCAAGAATGCCACCTTTGACTCCGGCGAACCGTTTATCGATCTCAACAAGAATGGCCAATACGATCCTCGCGACGGTTTCTATGATTACGGTTCCGACCAGTGGTCGTTGTATCACGACCGTTCCGCCGTGCGCTATACCGCCGACTTCAAAATCAACAAGGCGTTCTCTAAGGAACATGAAGTCAAGACCGGAGTGAATCTCGACATCCACGAAATGGATTATGCCGAACTGCAGTATCCGGACTTCCCGTATGATGGCACACCGGACGGCGGTGGCTGGCCGGATCGCGGTGTCTTCCGTGACTTCTATCAACGCAGCCCGATCACCGGAGCAGTGTTCCTTCAGGATAGAATGGAATACGGCGCCATGATTGCCAACATCGGTTTGCGCTACGACTTCTTTATCCAGTCTGCCGAACTGAAGCAGAATGAGAGTCCTGATCAAGCCCAGGACAAGACCGTCCTTGGATCCCAGAACCGCTTCAGTCCTCGTCTCGGTTTCAGCTATCCGATCTCCGATAAGGCGAAGGTCTATTTCAACTACGGTCATTTCAATCAATTGCCGGACTTGAACCTGATGTACCAACGCGCTACTCAATCTTCGAGCGCATTCGGTATTATCGGTAACGAAAACCTCGACTACCAGAAGACGATCCAGTATGAGTTCGGAATCAACTATGTGTTGTCGAGCGACTACGTGCTTGGACTCTCCGGTTTCTATAAGGACATCTTCGGCATCATCAACTCGAAGAGAGAAGGCACCGGACCGTTGCAGCGTAACGTTTATGCGAACTCCGACTATGCCCGTACGCGTGGTTTCGAAGCCGAATTGGAGAAGAGCTACGGCAACTACGTCCAGGGTATCTTTACCTATGAATACTCGTTCGCTTATGGTAAGAGCTCGGATGAAAGTTCGAACTACTTTGACAACTTCTACAATCGGTCCATACCGATTCAGGAATTCCCGCTCAACTGGGATGTTCGTCACCAGATTTCGCTCAACATTGACTTCGAAATCCCGCGCGACGATCATCCGAAGTTGTTCGGTATGACGCTCCCCGATAACTGGGGCGCCAATGTGATCTGGCAGTTTGGTTCCGGATTCCCGTATACTCCGGATCGCGACTTCCCAGGCCTGCGCCTGCTTCCGGGTGAATCACCGCAGACGAATTCGCTTCGCTACCCGTCGACCTCGAATGTCGATATCCGGGCCTACAAGCGCATTCCGTTCCTGGGCATGACCTATACCGTAACGGCGTGGGTGAACAACCTTTTTGATAACAAGAACGTTGACTTCATCTATGGTCTGACCGGACGATATAATTCGAATTCGAAATTCACCGGCGCGAACTATGTGCTCGAGGGCACAGCTGCCAACAGCAACCCGCTCAATCTTGGGCCGGGACGTAATATTCGCGTGGGAGTTGGCGTCGAATTTTAATCAACCGGATTTGAGGTAAGATAATGATGTTAGGTGGATTTGTGTGGCGGGTGAGTAAATTGTCGATCGTAGCGCTGATTATCATCAGCGCTACGGGCGTGGCCGCGACCAAACGCGCCGAAGATGCAGATCTGCGGCGGCAGGCGTTGCGCAAAGTTACGGCAACTCCAAATACTCAAAACTGCTCCCACCGCGTCGGCAATGTCTTCTTCACCGTGACTAATTGGGGATTCTTCGGCAGTCAGTTCGCCGATGGCGATTGGCTGCCCGAGCTTTATTGTATCGGCCCGGGCGTCAATCAGGGTGAACTGGCACCGTCATTCGAATTTCCCGCCGGCACAGGTGTCAACTATCTTTACCAAGGTGCGTTCTGGGTCGGCGCGATTGCCGACGAGGACACCCTCGTTTCGGTCGGCGCTGATGGCTGGCAGCGGACGAACGAGATGTATCCCCGCGCTGCGCCGCTCGACGACATCATTCAGATGTCGACGCGCAAGACTTCCGAGTTCTACAGCACCGATGCTGTCAGTGAACAGGACTACATTGCCGAATACACGGACACCTTAGTCGATGCCGCGCTTACCGGCCGCGACGAGATTCTCAACCGGGCGCACAAACCGCTTGGTATCAAGATCATCCAGCGCAGCTACGCTTGGTCGTTCAGCTATGCTGAAGACTTTGTGCTGATGGACTTCAAGATCGTCAACATCGGTTCTCGTGACCTCCGCAAGATGTATATGGCTCTCTACGTCGATGCCGATATTTGGCACGTCAACACTCCCGATGGTTTTGCCGACGACATCACCGGATATTTGGCCTCGTCTCCGACTCCGGCTTGCCGAGAGATCGAAGAAGATGTCAATATTGCCTGGACCGCCGACTTTGATGGCGACCCGATCGGCAATGTCTTCAATGAATACAGTCCTACCGGAGTAGCCGGCACCCGCGTCGTTCGTTCGCCCAATCCGGAACTCCAATTCTCATTCAATTGGTGGGTTTCTAACGGCGACGATACCAACCTGGACTGGGGACCGCGCCGCGCCGACAATAACCGCGATTTCGGCGGCTATCTTGGCACCCCTGAGGGTGACCGCAACAAGTATTATATCATGTCGCGTACAGAATTCGACTATGACCAAATCTATTCTGCCGTCGATCAGACATCGCAGGGATGGCTGCCTCCCTCCAGTCAACAGGGCTTGGCTGGAAACCTCGCCGATGGCTACGATACTCGCTATCTGTTTTCGTTTGGTCCGTTTGAACTTCCGCCCGGCGATTCGCTGCCGATTACGATTGCCTATGCGGCCGGCGACAGGTTCCATCGCAATCCCAATGATTTCCGCCTCTTCAACGAGGCCGATCCGAACTTGTTCTATGCATCATTGGATTTCTCCGACCTGGTCACCAACTCGCTTTGGGCCGGCTGGGTCTATGACAATCCCGGCATCGATACCGACAGCAACGGGGTGAAGTCAATCGCGCCGATCACCGATCCCGATCCGCACTTCAATCCCTGTACCGGTAAAGAATATTACAAATATGGTGATGGCGTTCCCGACTTCGCCGGACCGCCGCCTCCGCCTGCTCCGCAGCTTAGATTCTCGGCATCCCCCGGTCGGGTGGAACTGCGCTGGAACGGCGAAGTTACCGAGACCTCCGAAGACCCTTTTTCCTATCTGCGCGACTTCGAGGGTTACCGCGTCTATATGGGGACACAGCTCGTCCTTAGCGAATTCGCCTTGTTAACGTCCTACGATGTCGAGGACTACAATCGCTATCGCCTGAATCTCAACTTTGATCCGGTGCGCTGGGAATTGACCGAGGTGCCCTTCACGCTTGATTCGCTCAAGAGCATCTATGGACCAAACTTTGATCCTCTGACTTATCCGAACACTCGTGATTCTTTGGCTTGGACCGATGATAACGGCGAAGTGACGGCCTATTACTTCACCAAGCAGGATTTCAACCGTTCGACTCTCGGCGATTCCGGTTCGATCAGGAAGCGGTTCCCGGACGCTCGACCCGGCGACATGATCTGGGTTCCCGAGATCAACGATTCGGTCGATGCATATTATGAATACGAGTACGTAATTGATGGCTTGTTGGCCTCACGCCCGATCTACTTCGCCGTTTCGGCTTTTGATTATGGCAACCCTGCTACCAGCCTGGCGGCGCTTGAAAGCTCACCGCTGGCGAATGCAATTCAGGTTTATCCCGTCAATTCGGCCGATCGCGTGACGGAAGAAAATCTCAAAGTCACCGTCTTCCCGAATCCGTATCGAATCGACGGCGGATATCTGGATGCCGGTTACGAACGTGTTGACAATACTACAGCCTCGACCGACCGCGCGCGCCGCATTCACTTCGCTAATCTGCCGAGAGAAGCGACGATTCGTATCTACACGCTTGATGGTGATTTGGTTCGCGAACTCCAGCATCCTTGCGATTGTCAATTTCAGGAAGGCGAAAGCATGTCCTCATGGGATCTGATCACTCGGAATACTCAAGCCGCGGTCGCCGGTATTTACTTGTAT
>CAUJJY010000361.1 GCA_963205155.1 Candidatus Zixiibacteriota bacterium
CGAGCCGAAACAAAAGCTGATTATTGTTGAGGCAATGAAGATGGAAAATCCGCTGGTTGCTCCCTTCGCCGCGGAGGTCAAGACCGTTAGTTGCGCTGAAGGTGAATTGGTTGATTCGGAAAAAGTGCTAATCGAGTTGGCTAAACTCGAGTAGTCAGCTACTTCCGCGGTAGCTTTTTTCGCACGAGATACATCAAAGGGCTCGCACTACTCTACATTATCTGAATTCAGTGCGTTTCTTGAATTGTCTAAGGTTTCTTTGCTGTAGCTCCGATAAACGAAATAGACAGGACTTGAGAGACAGGACGAGTATGCGCGAAAATCGGGTCTTCCCCAAGTGTCAATACACCGACGTCTGCTATCTCGCCGAATCACTACAGTGTTACGGCTACAAAATGGATTGCGTTCTCTATACAAAGACGAATGGGGGTGCTGTAACCGAAGAGGACTTTCACAAAGCCGTCAACGAATTAATCGACAAGAGCAAGACACAGAAGTCAGTACCGCGATGAGAAAAATATCAATCTCGCCACGGAAATTATTTCTCTTTTGGGAATCACCTCCGCTCCAATCCTCCAGACCGCTCTGGTTCTAACTGAACCAACTTCAACAGCTTAACAGATTACTCGCAGAGTTTGGCAGGGCTATTGCAATAGCTGTGGCTAGGCAATGCTATGATTAAAGGTATTTACAACACTGCAGCTTCAATGGTCCCTCGCGTTCGCAAGCAAGAGGTGATCGCGAACAACATGGCCAATGCCGAGACGGCTGGCTATAAGCAGGACTCGCTATTTCTCCGGGTCTTCAAGAACCAACAGAATCTCAAAGGCTTAAAGAATCTCCAAGGGCCTTCCTGGGAAACCCGGATGATCGACAAACTTTATGTTGACCATACGGAAGGCGCTCTGGAAGCGACCGGCCGCGACCTTGATGTTGCAATTCAAGGCGATGGATTCTTCGTCGTGCAAACGCCGACTGGTGAGGCCTACACTCGCAACGGTACATTCACGTTGGGCCCAGACGGAACGTTGATCAATTCTGATGGCTTTCCGATCCTCTCCGAGGGCGGTCCGCTTACGTTGACCGACGAAAAGGTCACAATCGGCACCGATGGTGTCGTTACTCTGGGAAACTCCAATGTTGGTCGCCTGCGCATCGTGAGCTTCGAGGATCCCGGTGAGCTAATCAAGACGACTGGTACGCTGTTCACGGCTCCCATCAACGTTGCCCCCACAGCACCGACTGCGATCAATGTACGTCAAGGATACTTAGAAAAATCCAATGTAAACATCATGCGCGAGATGGTCGATATGATCGACTCCTATCGCATGTTTGAAACCGGGCAAAAGATGATCCAAATCCAGGATGACACTTTGTCCAAAGCGGTGAATGAATTGCCGCGAGTTTAAGGGAGTAAGGAAAGATGATTAGATCTCTTAGAACTGCCGCATCAGGAATGTCCGCCCAACAAATGAACGTCGACAACATTGCGAACAACCTCGCGAACGTGAATACAACCGGCTTCAAGAAATCCAAGGTCGAGTTTCAAGACATCATGTACCAGTCGCTGCGCAAGCCCGGTGTCACTGCGTCTACCGGTGCTGTGACTCCGACCTCGCTTGACATTGGCTACGGTACGCGTCCGGTCGCCACGACTCGTCAATTTTCTGTCGGTGAATTGTCGCAGACGGGCAATCCGCTGGATCTTGCGATCGATGGCGACGGATTCTACCAGATCCAAAAACCGGACGGCACGACGGCATACACTCGTGACGGCAGCCTGAAACTGACTGCCGACGGCAGAATAGCGACCTCGGACGGATTCTACCTGACTCCCGATATCACTATACCCGAAGATGCAATTTCGATTGCGATCGGGTTTGATGGCCGGGTATCGGTCAACCAGGCCGGGTCAAACGATCCGCAGGAAGTCGGACAGATTGAATTGGCACGCTTCATCAACCCGGCAGGGCTCTCGGCAATCGGTCACAATTTATTTGAAGAGACGCCGGCTTCGGGCGCACCAATCACCGGTGTGGCTTCTGAAGACGGATTCGGAAAAATCAACCAGGGCTACCTGGAAATGTCCAACGTCGATGTGGTGAGCGAAATGGTGAACATGATTGTCGCCCAACGCGCCTACGAAATCAATTCTAAAGCTATCCAGACCGCCGACGATATGAGCAGCCTGGTTAACAACCTGAAGAGATAACAGTGATTAAAAAGCTATTAACCACAATTGCCACGCTGTTGATGTTGTTAGCGGCCGGCCAAGTCCGGGCGGGGAACAATCCGGCGCTCGAAATTGAGAACGCACTGCGCGAACAACTTAACGACTCGCACTATGAGTATCTCATAACGCTTTCGACTTTGCCACTTACCGTTCCGGCAACTTATGACAGTCTGCGGGTCGAAATGATCGGCGAATCACAGCCCTTCGGTAACTGCTGGTTCAAGGTCTACTTTTATGTGAATCAGACTATTGCCTCCGACGCCACACTCAATGCGCAGGTGCACTGGTACCAAGAGGCTCTAGTCACGACGCGCAACATCCCCCGCGGCGAAGCACTGTCTGCGGATATGTTCACAGTAACACGGCGCGAGATCAATTCGCTTAGCGACCCCTTCATTACTGTTGTCGATGAGATTGACGGCATGGAAGCCTCCCGCACCATTCCGCAGGGAAAGGCATTGACCTACACGATGGTAAAGCCGGAAGAAGTCATCAAGCGCGGCGATCATGTAACGATCATGTTCTTATCGGGCAGTGTGCAGATCACCGCCACCGGTGAAGCACGCCAAGCCGGTTCTCGCGGCGAGTCGATCAAAGTCAAAAATCTCTTAACGAATAAGATCATAATGGCAGAGGTTCAGGATGAACAGCTCGTTAAAGTCGTACGCTAGTATCGCCGCCCTGATGCTGGCGATTGTCGTATTGGCAGCACCGACGCTGCAGGCACAGCGGGTCGGGACAGATGGATCATTTTTCACAGACATCAAGGCGCATCGCGTCGGCGATTTGCTGACAGTGGTGATCTATGAAAATACCGAAGCTTCAAATGAATCTGCCGTGAAGACGGAAGAGAAGAGCGATGGATCGACCAGCAGTTCCGGCGGCGTCGGTCCGCTGAACTTCATACCACTCTTTTCAGCAGATCACACCAGCGACAATGCTTATGACGGCAAGGGAACGAACAGCCGGCGCGGAAGCATTCGTGCACGGATGACCGTGGAAGTCATCGCTGAACGGAACAATGGCGATCTGGTCATTCAGGGATCGCGGAATATCGAGATTAATTCAGAACAAGAGACGATGGTGCTTAGCGGGATCGTGCGCCGCGCCGACGTCAACCCGGACAACACGATCAACTCCTATAACATCGCTAATGCAAAAATTAACTATACCGGCAAGGGACCAGCCGCCGATGGTTCCAAACCTGGCCTCATCACCAGAATTCTCAATTGGGTTTTCTAAGGAGCATGGACGCTATGAAGCTATTGAGACTGTTGATCGTCGCCGCTGTAATCTTCGTCTTGGTCAATATCCTGACTTTGCTTGAAGTGCGCGCGGATGTACGAATCAAGGATATAGCCCGAATCAACCAAACCGGCGAGACTGATCTCGTCGGTTACGGTTTGGTCATTGGTCTCAACGGCACCGGTGATGGCAAGGGTGCACTGTTTACGGTGCAGTCGATTTCGAATATGCTGCAGCGGATGGGTGTGACCGTCGATGCTGGATCAATAAAGACGAAGAATGTTGCCGCAGTGCTGGTGACGGCAAAGTTGTCGCCAAACGCAATGGTCGGCGACAAGCTCGATGTGACGGTCTCATCGTTGGGAGATGCCTCGACCTTGGAGGGCGGGACGCTTGTCTTGACGCCACTTTCCGATCGAAGCGGAGTACTCTATGGCTATGCCCAGGGCTCGGTTTCAATTGGAGGATTTAACGTTCAGGTAGGGGACAACAAAATTGTCAGCAACTATACACTTGTCGGGAGGATTCCCAATGGCTTGCAGGTTGAGCGTGAGCCAATCCGCGAGAATCTGGTGCCCAATCAGGTGAAGTTATCGCTGCACAACCCTGACTACACGACTGCCGAGCGTGTCAAGGCGATGATTAATGAGAAATATCCAGGCGCCGCGACTGTCGTTGGCGATGCTGGAATCACGATGACCCTTCCCGCAGCGCAGGCAAGCGAGGACGGCAAGGCGCAGTTCATTGCTTCGATCGAAAATTTGCTCGTTGCGCCCGATACGCGGGCCCGGGTTGTCATTAACGAGAAGACGGGCACGATCGTCGCGGGCGGCAACGTCAGCATTGCTCCAGTTGCGCTTGCACATGGAAATATTACTATCGAGATAAAGGCTACTCCAGTGATAAGTCAACCCGAGCCGTTTGGTAAGGGCGAGACGGTGTCGACCCAAGACACCAAAGTCGAGGTCCGCGAGGATGAGGCGCGTGTTGTCTATTTTGAAGAGCGCACCAACATTTCGGAAATCGCCTCGGCACTAAATGCCATTGGAGCATCACCGCGCGACATCATTGCGATCTTTCAAGCAATCAAGCAGGCCGGCGCATTGCGCGCTGAACTTGTCGTGTTATGATCAAGATCAACAATCTCCCGACTCCGATGGAGATTGCTCCAGCCAAGACGCCGCTTGACAACAAACTGCAGCGGCAACTCAAGCTTAAACAGGCGACAGAGGCATTCGAGGCGATTTTCATCGCACAGCTGCTTAAGAGCATGCGTTCGAGTTCGCTTGAGGACAAGAACAAGGAAGAGAGCGGATTCGGCAAAGATATCATGCTTTCTATGGCAGA
>CAUJJY010000362.1 GCA_963205155.1 Candidatus Zixiibacteriota bacterium
CCGGATTCCCCGGCGCCAGCTTCGATGCCTCAGAATACTCTAAATTCGCTTTCTCGAAATCGCCGACTGCGATGTATTCATCGCCCTTATTCATCCGGTCATAGGCCCGCGTAATTTCCAGAAGCCGCCGCAACTCCTTCAGCGGCTCGCTTGAATCATCCACGCGGATATCAACAATATTATCCCGCCAGCTCATTCCCGTCGGCTTGCCGCTAACCACAATCATCGCCGCCGACTGCATGCCGCGAATGTCTCCCCCCTCGCCTTGCGCGGCTTCCAAAGCCGCCATCATTCGCTCCGCCAAATCGCCCTTGGTGTTCTCGTAGGCCTTCGCCATCGCCGCCCACACCGTCGAATCGCGCATCAAATTTGCCTGTACGCTATAATGGTGCCCGACATGATGCCCCGCCATCGAGATGCACTTGTCGCCCGTATGTGTCGCCACCACGCCGTTTTTGTCGATCATCGCCACCTGCCTGACCTGATGCTGCGGATCGGTGACAATCAGTCCGCTCAAGGCCTGCGTCGCCGACTTGCCGAGTCGCATCAACTCCAGTCCCAGCGGTCCGTAGCTGAACTCTACCAGCGACTGCGTGGCCACCGCACCGACACCCGGCTCCACCCAGATCACGTCTCCGACCTTGAACCAATGCGATTGCACCGCCGCGCCGAATTGCCCGGTGACACTGTCATACGCCACAATCGAATAAGTATTCACTGGATGAAGCGGCGTCACGATCTTGTCCGCTCCAAATGCGCAAACGCCAAACACCATCCACACCAAAGCCAACACGCTCAACCCTGTTCCAATCATCTTCTCCTCCTAATCGAATTTTTCCATTTCAAGAGATAAACATCTTCGATTCAAAACTGCCCTGCAATCCGAATCTTCGCCCGCCTTTGTGGGTTCGACTTCAGTCGAACACGTAACTACCGCGTAGGGGCACGGCTCGCCGTGCCCATCGTAATAGCCAAGGCCGCTACCATGCTTAGGGGCGCATAACAATGCGCGCATCTTCAGTATGTCGCCCGTCATTCCCGCGAAAGCGGCTGCCGAAGGTGCTAGGTTGGTTTGGATTGGATTTGTAGAAACCCGATTTAATCTGCTACTTTATAAACGCTCGACTAAACGAAATACTGCCGTCAGGCAGCCACTCAATGACAAATCGCTCAAGTATTGACTTAATTGCAGTTCCGGTTCGATACAGTACGACCCATGATTCTTGGGAATCAGTGTGTGCAGACAATTCAGAATGAGGCTCGCCGCCGCATCCGTCTGGATAAACAACATCCCAAATATCGAACAGATTCGGTGTTGTGCGCTCAGATATCAAGTACGATGCTAGTTCGTAACCAATCGAAGTGTCTGCCTCCGCTAAGTCCAAGAAAGTGTCATCCCAAAGACTCCGCTTCAGTAGACATGTGTCCGCTAAAGATCGAAGAACCATCCCTCTCTCTGGATAAATCAGGTATCGAAGCAACGGGTCTTCAATGATACCGACGATTTCGTCTTTTTCGGCACCGTCCATTTGAAGTCGCTTCAATAGTGCGTCGATATCTGAATCCAACGGAATGATATTTTTTCCATGAAACCCCGTCACTTTGTCACGAACTATAAAGAGTCGACTGGTGGTCAAATCGATGCCTACGGAGAAACTACGCTCGATAGACGGTATTATCGAGTCCGGTTGATAATAATCCCAGTATTTTAAATCAAAACTCGCAAGTGCAATATTCTCGTTCTCTGTTGGGAACTCCAATTCTCCCAATCTGATTTCAGTCCGGGCATGAGTAACTATGTGCCTTAGTCGCTTATCGTTTATCAATGCACTCGTAAGCAGTCTCGTCCTAGCGGAGTCAATCTCTGATTTCAAATATGGGCTTATGTCGAGTCGTCGGGCGATTTCCCGAGTCTTGAAGTCTACCTCATGATCAGGGGGATCTACCAACAAGCTCGAAATATCGACATCGACTGGTGCAATCTCACCTGGTCTCTTATGTGACAAAGCGAGCGAGTCCAATATCAGCGCTGATTGTATGAGCGAGTCCAACGAAGCTCCACACGCAAGGGTACCGAGCCGCAATCGGGTGGTCCAGACCAACCCATTTTCAGGTAACGGAAAACTCAAACAAGCGTAGACATAGAAGAACGATCCCTGTGGCACCGCCAAAGACTCGATCGAAAAGACATAAATCCATGACAGAACGACTTTCGTCTCGGGACCCGGCAATCTAATGGAGTCTTTGGGATTCCAGTTGTAGGTGCTGGTCAATCTCTCCATTCTCACAAACGCTTCCCGCCCAACCCAAGTAGACAGAGTATACGCGTGTGCCCTGTGGCAAAAAACTTGTGATGGCTCAACATATGAACTCTTGAGAGGAAAGTCGGTAGCGAGAGCTGTCGTTGCCAAGAATGCAAACCACAACGCTTCAAGATGAATGAGCTCTATGAATCGCTCTCCCATTCGATTTCCCTTCGACGATCAGCTTGTAATTCTGCCCTGGCAACGACTAAGCCGCGTTCTTCAATATCACCAAACCGCTCACAGGTGCAACCCCTTTCCCAATACAATCCATCCTCCCTTCAATTCCCCCTTGCTAAAAATCACCCACCCCCGGTATATTGTATTCGACAAGGATGTCGACTTCAATACCGGACGGAGCTCACCCTCACGGGCTTATCGCCAGTTTCAAAGTCGACAAAGGCTGGGTAAACGCAGGAATTTTGCGTTCAGAAGGTGCTTTTCACCTTCCGGGCGCAGAATTCCTCCCGGTCGTACACAATTGAGTGCTGTACTCGCCGGCGTCTTCACCTCCGGTGCGTTTTGTGCCTCTGGTTGTATGGTCGCCGGTCGGTCAACGGGCAAGGAAGTCCGTAAGGGCAGATCAGGACTTTCTCACCGCACCGCCGGCGCCGCAACCCCCAAATATGACCCTCGTGTACGCACAATGTAGTATAATAAGTCATGTTTAACTTTCGATCCCACAGCCTGATTTCGTCAATCCTCCTTGTATTTGCGATACTTCCCACATTGACATTCGCAGCCGATCCGCTCAAAGTCCCGTTCCACATCGATCGCAACCGTATCATCATCCCCACGCAGGTTAACGGCTCGCAACCACTGAATGTCATCCTCGACACCGGTATGCGTTTCGACGGCGTCTACTTGTTTCATCAGGACGCGTTGAAATTGATCGACACGACCGGAGCCGTCGAGGCTCGCGTCCCTGGTGCCGGAAGCGGCGAGGCCTCCATGGTGACGATGATCGAGACGGGCAACGTCAAATTCGGCGAGGTCGCCATCACAAATCAGCGCATAATGGTATCCCACAGCGCGCACACCCAGTCGTTCCCCACCGATGGCGTCATTGGCTGGAATCTCTTCGGACATTACATCGTTGAAATTGACTACGACCAACAACTTGTCCAATTAAGGGACACAGCATACTTCTCCTATGACTCCAGTTGGACAATTATCCCCATTGAACTTCGTGGTGATCTTCCCCATTTCGATATCACTGTCGAAGTCGTCGACAGCGAAGTCGTACCGCTAGAAGTCTACATCGATCTCGCATCCGGTGATGCGCTCGAGTTGCTCGTCCACCCTAAGCAGAGATTCACTCTTCCGAAGAACGTGACCTGGGATCGCCTCGATACCGGACTTAGCGGCGACATTTATGGCAACCGGGGTCGCAGCAAACGTCTGCAAATTGGCGGTTATGAACTGACGAATATTACGACTACATTTGCCCCTATTGAAGTCCGCTCCAAACAGAAGTCCGGCGAAGGCATCTTGGGCAACGACCTCATCCGGCGATTCAACGTTGTATTTGATTACCCTCATCAGCGTCTGTTAATTAAGCCCAACAAGACGTTCAAGCTTCCTTTTGAATAGCAGCTTCTGTTAACTACCCGACAATCGACGATCTTTCCCCGGCGTCACTTCTTCGCAAAATCCTCTGTCGCGTGCGAAAAGTGCATCTGAACGATCTTCCAGTCTCCGTGGCGTTTCTCCAGGACTCCTGTCCACCGCACATTTTCCCAATTGGCCGGCTTGCCGTCCCACTCGTTGAAGTCATCCAGATAACACGACCACCACGCGCAGTCGCCCGACTGCGATAGGCTGACCCGCAGATCCTTGAAATCCGCCTTGATCGCCCTAAATGCCGGATTCATGAATACACTCTCCGTCAGCTGCTGAAATGCCGCGAATCCCGAAATCGTGCCGGCGTTGTCGGGACTGAAATAGAAGAGCGTCGAGTCGTTGACGAACGAATTGTACAACAACTCCTTGTCCTTGTTGACCGCCCACGTGATCGAGTTCTTAATGACTTGCTCCACTCTTGCCTTTTCGGCCCGACTATCAATCTTTTCCGTCATTGTTCGACATCCTCCGGTTAGAATTACCAAAATCACCAACACCTGCAACGTCTGCCACAATCGGCGCATTGATACCTCTCTTTCGGACACCCTGCTTGGATCAACCGCGTCCTTCAGTAATCAGCGGCACAATTATTGATATTTCTATATACGTTTAATGATGCTATTCGTTGCTTTATTAATCCCTAACATCCTCAAGACGAGAATCCGTTTCCTGGTTGTGCCTTTAACGAACGGATTTGCCGCATGGGTGTCGGAGCCCAATCCCCGCTTGATTTATTCTCACTTGGTGCTATATTAAAGTTGATAGCTCGACTACTTACTCGCTCAAGGATACTCACAATGCGCTACCCTGCCATCGCCGCACTTACCGTTTTCGCTTTGCTGCTGTCATCTTCTCTGTTCGCCCAGAGCTTTCCCACGCCTTATACCCCTAACTTTCACAGCGCACCTGACTCAAGCAGCGTTTTTCAATACGATATTCCTGACCCGACATTCTACAGCCCGGCAGCTGTCTATCAGATGAATTATCGCAATGTCGGTACCACGACCTGGAATCAAGTCGCAATGAACGTTCTCTATCAGACCTGCTCGACCTGGACCGTCTCCGGCACTCTCAACTATTTTCCCCCTTCGGGAAATCTCGAATATTGTTTCCGCTCCGAGGTTGACACGATCGTGATTTCGCAATCACCAAAGAATACTGCCAACACCTTCCCGGTCCCGGTTGACCTGCTCGCTGACATGGGCTCTGATCCCATTGGCGATGTCGCCGGCGGGGGCGGCACCCATCTCGATATCACCGCGTGTTCAATGAGCTATTCCGACACCCGCATCTATGCGCGTCTCACCAACAACGGCGGCGCATTTCCGACTTCCAGCGGCTTCAATTTCTTTCTCTATTCAGTAGGCATCATCGACCCCGACGCCACCGACTCGGCCGCGTATGCGATGATCTATGTCAATGTCCCGCTCGTATTGAGTGCCGGCCTTTATAGAATCAATCCCATCGACAGCTCCTTCACCAAGATTGGCAACATCTCAACCAATATCAGCGGCAGTAACTTGAGTCTCGCC
>CAUJJY010000363.1 GCA_963205155.1 Candidatus Zixiibacteriota bacterium
TCTCATCTAACTTGCCTCTACCATGACATTTATACCCGCCATCGCCCTTCCGTGTTTACGGCAATCTCCGGAAGAGGGTTTCCCGCAATACCAGTTCCAGAAGCAGTGCCAGCGCCGCCGCCATCAGGAAATACGGGAAGTACTGGTCAAACTGCAGATACTCCTTGATCTTGAACTTGGTCTTCTCCAACTCCGAAATCTGTTGATAAATATTCTTGAGCATGTCCTCCGACTTGGCACGGAAATATTTCCCGCCGGTCGATTCCGCAACCTGCGTCAACTGCTTTTCATCCAGTTCGTTGTCGATCTGCACGTAGCGCCGCCCGAAGGTCGGATCATCCACGGGATACAGCGCCTTGCCCGGCTTGCCGGCACCTATCGTGTAAATCCGAATTCCCATTGTCTTGGCGATTTGGGCCGCCGTCAACGGATCGATTTCGCCGGCATTGTTGATTCCATCGGTCAGCAAAATGATAATCCGCGACTTGGCGTCGGAAGACCGCAGGCGGTTCACGGCATTCGCTATCCCCATTCCGATTGCCGTTCCATCCTCGATCATGCCGAAATCCACTTGTTCGAGGAAGTTCAACAGCACACTGTAGTCAAGTGTCAACGGACACTGCGTAAATGACTGCCGCGAGAACACCACCAGCCCGATGCGATCGCTCTGGCGTCCCTGCACGAAATCCTTGATAACTTCCTTGGCGGCAATCAGCCGGTTCATCGGCTTGAAGTCTTCCGCCTTCATACTGCCCGACACGTCCAACGCCAGCATAATGTCGATACCCTCGGACGAGACCTCTGTGGTCTTCTTCCCCGCCTGTGGACGCGCCATGGCGATGATCAGCAGGATCAGCGCCAACAGTCGCAGCGCGTAGAGAATCTTGCGGTTCTTCACCCGGCGGCTGCGGCGAACATTGCGCAGCAAGGAAATGTCGGAAAACTTGATTGCAGCCTCGCGGCGGCGGCGGAACATGAAGTACGCCACCAGCGGCACTGCCAGAAGCAGCCACAGGAACATCGGATCGGCAAATTGGATCATCCCTGCGACCCTCCCTTGGCAGAGGAAAACGGCAGCGACCGGGTTTGCATCACAAATCCGCGCGCGACTTCAAAGTGGCGGTCAATATCCTGCGGTGTCGGATCATACTTGGCGAATTTGACAAGATCACATTCGTTCAGGAAGCGATGTATCACTTCCTCTTCCTGCTTGTCCAACGCCAGTCCGCGAAATTCAGTAATGATCTCATCTGTTGTCCGCTCGAGCGCGGATATACCATACCGGCGTTCAAGGTAGGCACGGAAAATCTCCGACAGGCGCAAATAGTACATTTTGTACTCGCCTCTTGCCACCAAATCTGATCCGCGCAACGCATCGAGTTCCGCCAGCGCAATCTCCCACGGCAATCGGTCATCGACCGGCTCCCTGCCGAGATCAATCGGCTTGCTTGCCCGCCGGTAGAGGTACCAGAATACCAGAATACCGACCAACAGCGCAGCACCGGCGGCGATCATCCAAATTGGAATCCGGCTCTCGAACTCTTTCGGCCCCCGCAACGGTTTAATATCTTCCCCTTCTTCGCCGGTCAGAAGTGAATTGACCTTGATTGCTATCGCATCTGTCGTTATGGAACTTAACTCGCCTGTCGCAGTCGAATACTTGATCGTAATTGGTGGAATCTGGTAATCGCCGGTTGTGAAGGTCGTGATATCAAAAGACTCGGTTGATGTCTTCATCCCGTCACTCACCGCGCTCGTGCGCGGGACATAGTCCTTGATCTCGAACATCCCGAGATTGCTGCCAACGGAAAGTGAATCGACGATCAGCGACGTATCGGCAGTAATCTTTACCGTGTACTTGATGATATCACCGATCGTCACCGACTGTTTGTCAACTGTCGACTCGACCGAAATCCGATCTTGCGCTACAGCAATGGACGACAGCCAAAGGGCACAGAGCAATATCAAGCTAAAGTGCTTCATTTGCCCTCTTATATATGAAGGTCCGATCGTGTTGATCGATCAGCCGGTAATTCGCCGCCAGCGCTTCTTCCCACTCCGGGTAAACCTTGTAGTCAATAACTACGAGATGCGGTCGCTGTGCCGACAATGCCGCTACTATCGCGCCATTGGTCAGGAGATGGTGACTGCTGTATTCAACTTCGCTTAAATTCAGTGGGAAATGAAATCCCACGTGTTCGGATCCTGCGATTTGCGGCCGTTCCGACAAGGCGCTGTATCCGGCCCACTCCGATAGTAAGCTGTCTTCCGTAGTCGAATTGTTCTTGATCGCATCGACGACGCTTTCCAGTTGCGGCCAAGCAAACCGCTGATCCTGATCGCGTGGCGCCACAATGAACAAATACACAAATGGGATTATTCCGACTATGTACAACACCCCCGCTGAACGCAGTATCGGTCTTAGCCGCGCATTTTCCACCACGAACGCCGCACACGGCAAAGCCAGCAAGATCAAGTACGGCATTGCCTGCTGGAAATATTGCATGTGAACCGGCGTGGGAATCAAGTAGGCGATCGTAATCACCGCTGCAAATAGTGCCGCCGGTTTCTGAATTCTCCAATTCGCAACGTGGCGATACTTGATCAGGAAATATGATGCCGCCGCTGCTCCCAGGAGGAGAATCGTCTGCGGCAATGCCAGGAATTTTCCGAACACGGTCACCTTGTGCAGGAGAAGCGCTGAAAACGGCTCAATCGGTTCGCGCTGCAGATGGAATCCGAGATTGTTGAACAGAAATTCACTTGGAGAAAGCGCAAACAGGTATATCGCCGGCAAGGTTGGAATCAACAGGCCCGGCAGAGCGAACTTAAGCGCCTGGAAGTTTCCAGCCCTTGCTCTCCGTGCAGACAACACCAGCGCGTATAGATAAGTCGGAAGGAGCACCAGGAATATCGAACGGAAATTGATTGCGATCGCCAGCATCAGCCACGACCAAAGTATCGCCTTGCCATCGAGTTTTCCGTCATTTCCGCTTTGGAGTAGAAAATAGAATGACACCAACAGCGCGAGATCGACAAAAGCGTATGGTTTGAAGGTCGAATGCCACGTCAAAAACAGACCGCCAAACGCCATCAAAAATGCCGCGACCAAAGCGGTCCCGTTGTCCGGCATTTCCCGCTTCACCAAACGATACATGACGTATGTACTCGCAACACCGGCCAGTGCGGCCAAGATGCGCAGAACTAGTAATGAGTTTATGCCCCAACTTGACAAACCGAAAAACGCAAACGGCATCAGTGGCGCTTGCGGGAAAAAGAAATCGACATACGGCATCATGCCATCAGCGACCCGCTGTGCCGCCGCCAAATAGAATCCCTCGTCAGCATCGACGGTCCGGTAAAACACAAATACCAGCGCTGCTGCAAATTGCATCGCCAGGATCAGAATCAACCGCTTGTCGAAAGCCTTTACCGACACCCTAACGATACCTCCGCTCGCGCTTCTTGAAGAACGACGTCAGCGGCACAAAGTAATCCCGACCCGTAGTCAACTGCACAAAATCGATTCTCATCCGGCTGAATGCTTTCTCCAATTCGGTGCTTAGTTCCTCGGCCTGCATTCCGAACTGCCGGCGGAAATAGGAGTCGGATGTATCCACCGAGATAATCTCGCCTGTCTCGGCGTCTTCAAAATCGATTAGTCCGAAATTCTCCATCTTGGCTTCACGCTCGTCGCCGATTTTGATTGCCACCACGTCGTGCTTGCGATTGGCAATTACCAAATCAGATGCATACCCCGAACTCAAAAAGTCGCTGACCAAGAAGACAACCGACTTGCGTTTGATCACTCGGTTCAAATACTCTAAAGCCTTGCTAATATTGGTCGAGCGCCCGACCGGCTTGAAGTACAATATCTCGCGGATAAGTCGCAATACATGCCCGCGGCCCTTCCGCGGAGCGATGAATTTTTCGACCTCATCCGTGAAGATGATCATTCCCACCTTATCATTGTTGCGAATCGCCGAAAACGCCAACAGGCCGCAAATCTCCGCAGCCATCTCTTCCTTGAGCTGGCTGCGGGTGCCGAACTGGCCGGATGACGAGGCATCCACCAGCAGCATGACAGACAACTCGCGCTCTTCGCGATATTTCTTGATGAAGGGAATCCCGGTGCGGGCCGTGACATTCCAGTCGATCAAACGTACGTCATCGCCGGGCTGGTATTCGCGGACCTCCTCGAACTCCATGCCCTGACCACGAAAGGTCGAATGGTATTCGCCGGCAAAAACATCATTCACCAATTTCTTGGTGGTGATTTCAATGCGGCGGATTCTTCTTAGGACTTCTGCTGGAAGCACGACTTACGGTACCTCAACCTCGTTGAAGATCTTCGTGATGATCGCCTCGCTGTCGACCTCCTCCGCTTCCGCTTCGTAAGTCACAATGACGCGATGGCGCAGCACTTCCATGCCGATCGACTTGACATCGTCCGGCGTGATATAACCGCGGCCCTTCATATAAGCGTGTGCCTTGGAGGCCAGCGTCAGATTGATGGTCGCGCGCGGCGAAGCGCCGTATTCGATCAAGCCCTTCAGATTGAGATTGAACGCTTCGGGATTGCGTGTGGCAAACACGATATTAACAATGTATTCCTTAACCTTATCGTCGACATAAATCCGGTTCAGCACTTCCCGCGACCTGACAATATCCGCTGGGGTAATCACCGGCTTCGTCTCAAACGTCGTGCCGACGGTCATCCGGTTGAGGATCTCCAGTTCCTCGGCTTTGCTCGGATACGTCACTCGCAATTTGAACATGAATCGATCCACCTGCGCTTCCGGCAGAGGATATGTGCCTTCCTGCTCGATCGGGTTCTGTGTCGCCATAACCAAAAACGGTTTCGGCAGTGCATGGGTCGTCTCCGCAATCGTCACCTGGCGTTCCTGCATCGCTTCCAGCAAAGCCGATTGCACTTTGGCCGGTGCGCGGTTAATTTCGTCCGCCAGAATCATGTTCGCAAAAATCGGCCCCTTCTTGACTGTGAACTTGCCATCATTCTGCGAATAGATCATCGTTCCAATCAAATCCGCCGGCAGCAAATCGGGCGTAAACTGAAGTCTCCTGAAATCCGCCTGTATCGCCTGGCACAGCGTCTTGATCGCCATCGTTTTCGCCAGTCCCGGCACACCCTCGACGAGAATATGACCGTCGGCAAGCAGCGCCATGATCATCCGATCAACGAGATACTCCTGCCCGACAATTACCTTGCCGATCTCGGCCTTGAGACGCAACACGAAATCAAAACTGCGCTCAACTTCGGCCTGAATTTGTCTGATATCCTGATCCACCGATATATCTCCCTAAACTATTGATTCATTTCGACCAAATTGTACGACATCATTTCAGAATCAGTTCCAGTATTTTTGTCGCGTTGGCAACCGCTGCTCGCCCGCTCTGAACATCTACTTTGCCGCTGGAAAACTTGACCTCTTCGCAAAATGCGAACAGCTCCTGGCTGTGGCTGCGAATCTCCTTCTCAATTCCCCGCTCTTCCATCCACCGCAGAATGTCTGTCGTAGTATACCCCGTCAGCCGCGCTTCGTTCGCTTTCTCGAGCAATCCGACAATAAACTTGCCTGCCTGACTCGAGAACTCGCGGAAATCCTCCCGATCTGCCAGCCGTTTGATCTCGGCAAACTTCGCCTGTGCTTCCGCCTTCCAATCGACCTCCGGCACAATCGGAGCCGCTTTCTTCCTGCGGCGGAATAGCAGAGCCGCAATAATCGCTGCACCGATAGCCGCCGTAATGAAGATCGGCGCCAAGCTCACCTTGGAATCTTTGCTTGGCCGCGGCTGCGCAACATTCACCACGATCGGATCCGACGACAGTGTATCAACTCCCGTCGCGCTCTTAAACTCGACCTTATATGATGGTATCGTTACCTCGCCGCTCCGGGCAGGTTTAAGTGCATAAGTATACCGACGAATCGTCAACTCGCCCAGCTTCTCGACACTACTGCCAGACCCGCCAACCCGGAATCCGACTATCTCCGGCGGCGGCACCGGAGTCGTAGTCATCGCCGGGTCCGATACGCTCACCTCAAGCGTCAACACGAATTCGTCCTCAAAAGCGGCCTGCACCTTGTCCACATGCGCCTTGAATCCAATCTGCGCCATTGCGGTTGTCGCCAGACAAACCGCCAATACCAACGTCTTTAGCATCTTGAACATAACTTACGGAATTATAACGGTTAAGCTCGCCCTGGTTTCAGGTTTTAACATTAATTAACGCCGGCCAACAAAATCGCCAGCAACGCCGGCAACATGATGATTTTCAGCGCCAGCTACGTTCGGCGTGCCCCTTCGCGCGCATCCTGCCTCATATAGATAACAAAAATTAATGCCAGCGGCAAATTGACTCCGAAACTAATTGCGACTAAATAGCTCTTTGAAAGCCCCAGTTGCCAATATGCTGCATAGGTCGCCGCAATCAGTACCCCAAAAATCGTCAGGGCAATCATTCTCGCCTTATTAGGTCCCCATTTCAAAGGCACTGTTGATCGCGCAATTGCCTCATCCCCGGAGATATCCTCGATGTCTTTTACAATTTCACGCCCTAAATGATAAAGGAAGGTCAGAATAGCCGATACTGCCAGAAGCCCGACTGCCCGACTATCCGCCGGACAGGCCTGCGTTCCCAGATAAAACACCGAAGCACACAACACCGCTACCAACACATTTCCGACAATCAACTGCGAAGAAATCTTGGCGGCATAAAAATAGAGCGCCAATGCGACGACAACATAGTACACCGAGGTCATCGTATTCGCACCGATTAACAGACCGCTGCCAATAACTATACTCATCGCTGCTGTCAGCCAGGCATACTTGAGCGACAGCACGCCGGAGGGGATTGCCCGCGTCGGGCGATTGATCAGGTCGGCACGCACATCAAAAATATCGTTCACCGCATATCCAAACGATACCAGGAAGAAAATCATCCCCGACTCCCGCCACGGCATGGTCAACTCGCCGCACGCAATCGACGCCGCCGGCACCACCGAAAGTGCGGCTACCAGCCCGTTAAGCGGCCGAATCAGCTTTATGGCGGCGACCAACTCTCTCATATTCCTGTCTCAAAGCCAAAGTGCACCAGCATAGCGTCGAGCTGCTTTTCCTCACCGAGCGAAAAGTCGAGCCGGAATCTTCCCGCGGTGGTCTCCAGTTCCATTCCCAATCCGAATCCTGTCAGCGTACGCGTACCGGTTTCTGTTTCTATCACAGCATTATCGCAAAATATCCGAGTGATGAAATCACCATTGGAGAGATACCGCAATTCAGTTGCCGAGACAACACCGATATCGGCCAAATAGCTGCGCTCCCGAAACCCGCGTACAGTAGCGGGTCCGCCTATCTCGACCAGTTGCTCCACTGGAATCGGCTCAAAATCAGACCGAATCTGAAAAGGCGTGATTCGTTGATAGACGACCCAGTGTCTTGCTATTGGTTGCCACAATTCCGCTCTCGCCTTGATAATCGTCGAATATCCCGTACTGACATCACTTCCGTTGTCAAACGACCTTCGATACAGCGAGCCGAATTCCGTTGAAACCGCCAAACCACTGCGAGTTGCCTTCGCACGGTCGCGTTTCTGAAATGCCGTCTTCAGCGTCACTCCGGCGATTCGTGCCGAAGGCGACAGCCTACCTTCATCCGGTGTGATCTTCTCCCACGAAAACGTCGAACCGATTTGCCATAGTTCGCTGAAATGATACATCGCCCCGATTTGCAGCTTCGCCGACACGAACGCCGAATCGCGATCGCTTTGTACAGCGTCGAAAACAACATCAACTGGATACCCACCCGCATAAGATAACTCGACACTTAATCCGAAGTCACGCGAGTCCTTATTAAGCCGCGACCAATGAAGACCGACGCGCTCACCCGTCCCGAAAATATTGAGCAATCCAAGATCGCCGCTGCCGCCGATCGTATTGTCGGAGTTGAGATAAAACAGTCCTTCGACAGCCAGATTGCGCTCATCGCGCATCGTAAAGACCACATCCGCAGCATTTGTGCGGGTGTCGTGCGCCACCACCGCTCCGGAAATCGGCCGCGTGAAGTTCAACTGCGACAATGCACGCTCCGACTGCCGCAAGACCGATTCTCGATAGCTGCGACCTTCATCAATCCGGAGCCGATCCCGCAATCGCTCCTTCTTCGTCGTCACCAATCCG
>CAUJJY010000364.1 GCA_963205155.1 Candidatus Zixiibacteriota bacterium
GCAATCTTCTTCTCGGCATCAATCTTGTTGTCATCCTTGACCGACATGAAGCGGTCGATACCGGCACGGAGAACGTTGGCCGTGGTACCGCGCTGCTTGTCGCAGGCCGCCAAAGCGCCTTCATAGTCACCCTTGCGCAGCATGGCAATCAGGTTTTTGAAGAATACTTGCACGGAAGATTTGCCCTTCGCTACGCGCAAGGACAAGAAGCGCTCGACTACGAAGGCCAGAAGCATGAAAAGCACGGCAATAAGAACGACCACCAGCGGTCCGCCCTGATAAGTGGAATGCGCGATCGTGCCAACCGGCTGTGACTTGAGAATAACGCCCCAAATGATATAGCCGACTACAAACGCGATAAGCGCATTGAGTGTGACAAAAATCGACTGTTTCACCTAATTAATCCTCCAAATACATATTTATGAACAGCAACCTAATTACGAATTGACGGGTAATTCCCGTTCAAATCTCCTTGGACTTGTTAAAATTCAGGATAAATCCGAAGACGGAGAGCCAGAAACCGGCACTTGAAAGCTGAACCAACGTGACTACCGAATAGCGGGAGTCGATTTCATTGATGCCGAGATACTGTCCGAAAGGAATACGTTGGCCAATTAGACTCAATAAGACGATTAGGAGAAAAATGCCAAAGGGAATGGCATTCAGGCGCAGTACACTCTTGAGCTTTTGGACATAGACGTCTTCGGATGGAGCCTTGCGAAACAACGTCAGCAGGACCAATACTCCGAGAATCAGCGAGATCACCGCCATGGCAGCCATGAGATAGACGGTAAGCGGAATCACCCAGCCGTCCATTTTCTGGACATAGAACCAGAATCCGCCCATGTTCAAGACACCAAGTAGACCGTTGAAACTGGCCGGGCCGTAAAGCGTCGTCGCTTTCATCCAGGTTAGAAACGGAGCAATTATCATCATGGCGCTCGCAATAATGATGAAGATGCGGTCGACTTTGCTAACGACATTGGAATAGACTACTGAATTGCGGTAGACTGATCCAATTTGTTCCTTCAAACCGGCAATATAGCTCTTGCGCTCATCTTCGTTGCGCCAAAAAGGATCGGTTTTTGAGCCGAAAACTTCGAAACCGATATAGCGATACCGTTCGTCAGCCGGATCAATTTGCTTCTGTTCAGCCATCAGGTACTTCCTCGAACCCTATATGTCCAGATTTTCTTTGAGGTTCTTCAGTGTTTCATTGTTCGGCGCACACTGCAATCCGCGATTGACCCACTTAAGAGCTTCCTCATCTTTGTCAAGAGTATCATAAAAACTAAGAGCTTGCGACATCCAAATAATCACGTCGATTTCCTTACATTTGTCAACACCATTTGCTTCCATACGCTGCACGCATTTGGTCAGCGCTTCAATGGCCTGTTCCTTCTTGGCCGGCTTCTCGGAGATATAAATGAAACCTATCCATTTATAAGGCTCATAATCCTTGGTATCGGTATCTGCCCATCTGCGCAACCACTCCATCGCCTTTTCCCTGTTCTTTATCTGGAAAAGGTAGGTTGTCGAGAGGGTTTTGAGAACAAATGGGGAGTCAGGTTTCAGTTTGTACATCAATTCGAGATACTCAACCGCCTTGGGGGAATCGTTCATTTTGATATAACTGAATGCGATGTATTGATAACTTTGAAGATGCGTCGAATCCATGGCGATACGTTTTTCAAACCACGGAATGGCTTCCGCGAAACTGGTACGGTTGTACAGGTCAAACCCAAGACGATAGATCAGTGACTTTTCGTCAGGCTTGAGCTCTACCGCTTTCTTTAGATTCACGATTGCTTGATCAAGGAAGCTGGTGTCGGGCACGCCTTCCTTCTTCGAATCGTAAAAAAGCTGCGAGTACGTTACACCGCGATCCCGGAAGAATTCGAAATACTCCGGACCCCATACGAAATTGGTGTCTCCTTGGGTAATCTTGGTTTCGTACGCCCGGTAGGCATTCACCGCTTCATCGTAGCGTTTCAGGCGAAACAGCGCCTTAGCCGTGAAGTCATAGGCCACTGATTTGTCCGAGCCCATGTCGATAGCGCGGGAAAGTTTCTCAATCGCCTGATCGTAGCCACCGACGTAATAATAGGCCTGACCAAGACGATAGAGAAGATCAAGCGTCTCTTTGCCGCCGGTCGCGACATAACGTTCGTACGCCCAGATTGCGTTCTTGAATATATCGGTGTAGCCATTGCCGTTGCCATTGGTTTGATCCGATTCCAACGCTGCACTAACGCGGGAGAGGCCGAGGATCATGAAGATGTCGCCCTGAAGATAGTACGCCTGCGTGTAATTTGAATCTAACCCGATCGCCTTGGCCGAATTATCGATGGCTTCCTTGAATTGCTTCTGCATGAAATATGCGCGGGCCAACTTGTAGTAGGTAACGGCATCACTGGAGTCGCGCTGGAGCACTTCCTTGTATCCTAGAATCGCAACAGCATAAACGCCGTTCTCATAGTTCATGTCGGCAAGGTCGCGCTTGTATTCGATATTTTCCGGCTCCTCCAACTCCGCCTTGCGCAGAGCAATGTCGGCTTCGGAAAACTCCTTCTTGGCGACATGGTAATGCCCGAGATGATTCAGGAAACGACCCTTGGCCGTTTTGCTCTTGGCAACGCCCTCATCCAGGATCTTCTTGGCTTCAACCCAGCGTTCGCCTTCGATATAAACCAACGCCAAGTATGCCTTGGCTTCGTCGTGCTTCTTCTTCAATTCGAGTGACTTGTTGAATTGCGCTTCAGCCTGCGCCCAGTCCTCTTTCTCGACATAGACGCGTCCGAGCCAGTAATACAACTCTGCATAAGTCGGGTCTTTGGTGATCGCGTTATTGATCAAAGTGATGGCTTCGTCAAACTTGCGGTGCATCACCAATTCGGAGGCTTCGGTGGCGACATCAGCATAGACGCTGGCCGACATGCCGAGCAACAGCAGGGCGAAAATCGTTGCTGTTATGGTCTTTCTCATTCTCTTTGTACTCCAATCAGTTGTCGGCGAAACTAAAGACTGCCAATATAGCTTGGGTGCTCGGGAGCGTCAAGGCTTTTCCCGATTCTTGCGACCCGAGTTGAAGATCATCAGCAATCTGACGCCGGCATAGGCAATAATGATTAATCCAAATCCAAATCGATAGGTCGGCTCCAATATGCCTATGAAGCCCGACATCACCACAATCCCAACGAACAAGACGATTGTTACCGAGATGTAACTGATGATCCGATCAAGTTTCGGCATGTCGATCTCTCACTTCCATTGTTTATACAGTCAGTCAGCCGAATTCTTCCAAATCAATCTCGACCAAATCCGCATTCGTCATCAAGATACAATTTCCCTATTTACGTACTATCCAAATACTGTGCCGTTCGCCGTTTTTTCTCGCTGTGTAAGTTGATTGGTAACAAGAGAATAGACGAGCCATTTGTCCAATCGTGGAGCCCGCGGCGGCAACCGCAGAATCTGCGCTGACATCCCTGTGACAAACTTCCAATGTTGTTATCCAACAAAGAGATATGAACAATGGACGGGTAAACCACAGCCGCGAAAACCTGCGCAGATCGTCCGGATTGTCGATGTTTGTGCGTTTTGGAGTTACGAATTCTCTCTTTGTGATTTCAACCATTGCGCCGTTTCGCTGACGAGCTGAGACTCATTATCGTAGACACTGACTTGCACCGGAGATGCAGCGAAGAGAATTCGACCATAGTTCTTTCGGCCCATGCGAGAATCGGTGATGATCACGGCACCCCAGTCACTGGCACTGCGAATCATCCGACCGACTCCCTGTCTGTACTTGAGCACTGCTTGCGGTAATGAAATCGTCATGAAGGCGTTCTCGCCTTTCTTCTCGGCTTGCTCTTGGCGCGCCAACTCCAGCGGATCATCTGGAACCGCAAATGGCAGCCGCGTGATGAACAACAGCCGTAGTAACTCATCCGGGAGATCGATCCCTTCCCAGAATGATTCAGTTCCAATCAATATGGCGTTTCGAGCCAGCCGAAAGCGATTGAGCAATGTTTGCGGCAGATTATCGGGAGTCTGATAGAGCACCTCACCGGCTTTTCCCTGCGAATCAAGTAGTGCTTTAGCAAGTTCTTCCACCATCCGGTAGGACGTACACAATACGAGGGTCGGCAAGCGCGCTGATGAGCGAAACTTCAGAATCAAGCTTCCCAGTTTGGCCGCATATCCAGGCTCATTGGGAGCGGGAAGATAACGAGCCAAGCCAATGCGCAATTGATCGTCCAGCAGAAACGGCGAACGAATCTTAACCTTGTATGCCGTGTGTTCACTGTCAGCGCTGAATCCCAGCCGCGATGATGTCCACTCGAATTCATCCTCGGAATCGAGCGTCGCTGATGTGAAAACAATTGAGTCGAATTTTGAGTACAGGCGGCGAGCGAGCAAGTCTCCAACATTGAGTGGTGCAACGGTTATCCATACCTCGCCGGAATCAAGAAGGTGCGCCCACATGACCTCGGACTCGGCGGCGACGGCGCTCAGGTGCTCCAGCGTGTTGATAAAGCGCCCCATCGCCGTGGTTTGGCGGCGCAACTGGGTGAGTCCCTCGACCTTTTCCTCTTCCGACTTCGGGGTCAATCCCTGCTGGATCTGTGACAAGGTTTCACGCAACTGTGCCAGATAATCTCTTTCAGTTACCCAAAGGTCGCAGAGAATATCGTGAATCGGTTCGCCACTTCTGAAACGTACACGATCCTGTTGCGAACGGGCACCGCGACGCAATATCTGTCTCACCGATTCGGTGGCGATGCTCACGCGCGAATGCAGTCGCGACAGTAGGTTCTCCAACCCGATCATCATTTCCGCACTGTCGGCTGACTCCAGTGCCTGGTTCAGCAACGGTAGTGTCTTCTCATCGGCAAGCCGTTCCAAAGACCGGGCAAAAGCCTGCATTGGCAAAACCTCCGAAAAGGAATTGATCGCCTCATGTTCAAGGCGATGAGCCTCGTCGAAGATCGCATGTGAAAACCGGCCGAGGATATCGCCGCCGGAAACCAAGTCGGAGAATAACAGTGCGTAGTTGGTAATAACGATATTCGAGCGGGCGGCACTCTTGCGTGCCCGAAAAGCGTAACAGTCATTATAGAATTGACATTCCTTGCCAAGGCAACTCCCCTCTTCGAGAGTGATCTTCGGCAGTAGCTCTTCCGAGTCGGATTGATCGAAAATCGCTGTTTCCGTCAAGTCGCCCGATTCGGTTGAATGCTCCCACACGACGAGCGCCGCCATGTATTCGGCTGGAATCCTGCCCATGTGTTCGCTTAAGTCCGAGAGGAACAACTTGTACTTCAGTAAGCAAAGATAGTTGCCCAGCCCTTTCAAAAGGCTGACGCGAAAACCGTCGGGAATCAGACTCCGGATCTTGCGCAAATCAGAACGGAAGAGCTGCTCCTGCAAAGATTTCGTGCGGGTGACGATGACGGCGCGATTATCGCTTTCGGCACACGAGGCAACAAGCGGCAAAAGATACCCTAGCGACTTACCCGTGCCGGTTGCCGCTTCAAGCAAGACTGTCGCATGCTGCTGGATGCTCTTGAGTACTGCCTGCGCGTACTTAGCCTGGCCCTTTCGCATTTCGTAGCCGTCAATGTGTTGATTCATCTTGCCGGTCTCGGAAAACAGCTGCAATACGTCGTCAGTACTCAAGCGGCTGCCACTGGTAAGATTCTCGAACCGGTCAAGTGTGTTCAAGTATTCGGGATTGATGACATAGGTTGAATCGGGTTTGATGCGCGGCAATTGATTGAGCCAGTCTCCATACTCCGGAGTCAGGCCGCGAAATATTGTCTTGAGTGCGCGCATTGAACCGCCCGGCAGTTCGCGTGCGCGCTGATTGAGTATATCAAAGAGCCTTGCCAGCGCTTCAGCGGGCGAAACGCCTTTGGGTAACTCGAAGGCACGTTCGTACTCTGAAAGGCTTCTCGCGGTCAACGTCGGGAAGAAGAGCCGCAACAAAAATGCCAAGTCAATCAGTGGCGCCTTGCCAAGATAGGCATCAGTCTTCTGCCACTCCCGCGATTGCGAATAAAGGTCACGATTGAGAAACTTGAGACCACCGGTTCCCTGCAGGGACAGAAAGAACTTCTCGATCTTGGCGCTACTGACCGGAAATTCCGCTTCCTCCGGTATGACAAGAGCGTCAATGGGTCGAAGCGTATTGCTTCCGAGTTCAAACAACTCCAGTGATAAGATGCGCGCAGTCGCTGCCGGTGCCTTGATATCGCACCAGAGAAGTAATTGGTTTTCGTTTCTGCCGGGCATCGTCGTTTTTAGAAGATCAAGGTCTTGGGGCGCATCTGATACACAAAGGACACTTCCAGAAATTCTTCTTTGAGATTAATCTTTTCAACCAGTACCAACGCGTAACAGTCGTCTTGAGTCAAGATGTACAACTGATCGCCAACCTTGACCGGAAGCAGTTCCTTGCCATCCCCGGTTAGGCCCGGCAAGGACTCCGGGTTGTCCCCGGGCCGGCGCAAAATCGGAAAGTACTCCGTCTGCCGGAGGACGATATCGATTCGCTGCGGTGATGCGAGATGTGCCTGATTGTTGATGATAGCAAGATAGATGTCATTTGTTAAGTCGTCAGTTGGCACGGACTGGAGGCCGGCGAAAGAGAATCCCGCTTCCACGCCACTGAAAGATGATTTAAGTCGTATCCGGCCCTCTGGCCGCGGGATGATCTCGACAGTGTCGTCGCAAAACAATTCGGCTGCGTTCGGGTAGACGGTACTAACTCGAAAACGGTAGCGTACGCCGTTCTCCAAGCCCGCGGCTTGAAACGATTCGGTTACATAGTCAGGATCCAGATCACCGGGGTACGGTGAAGAGGTGATCTTCTCGAACTCACCGTCTTCGCGCGCCATATAGACATTATAGCCGCTAAGTATACGGTTTTCCGGCTGGTTTGTCTGCCAGCGCAACTCGGCAATTTGCGAGGCGGCTTTGCCGGTGAGATGCGAAGGCGCACCGCCGACTGCAGCCGGCGGACGCTCAACCGTCGAGGGCGCCTCTGGTTTGGGACCGCAAGAGATCAACCACCAGACTAATGACAATAGTAACGGAGCGATTAACCGTCGCACCAGCCGACTCCTTTAACCGGAAAGATTATCGTCTTGATAGCTCAACTACTTAATCGAACGCCGAGGCGGACCGACATAGGCTGCATTCGTGTCCCCCAGTTTTCGCATCGGCTTCTGGGTCGTCTTCTCTTCATACACATGGGCGATGAGACCGGAAATGCGGGAAAGCATGAAAAACGCCTTTCCCAGCCGCCAGTCAAATCCCATGTCGGAGGTGACAGCAGCGATCGCGCCATCGACATTAATCGGGAGCGGCTTACCGCCAATTTCGCCGAAGGCTTTTTCGATTGCCTGCGCCAGCGATGTATGGCGGCCCGAGAACTGGTTCTTTTCCGCAATAGCAAACAGCTTGGCTGTGCGCGGGTCTGCCGTATGTAGACGGTGGCCGTAGCCGGGCATCCGCTGATTCTTCTCCTTCATGGTCGCAACGAGCGCTTGTGCCAGAGTACTGACATCGCCCTCTTTCTTGGCTGTCTCCTGCATGATGCGTGCGGACTGCTCAATTGCTCCACCGTGGACGTCGCCAATCGCCATAATGCCGGCGGCGACCGCCGTGTTCAGCGAGTTGCCTGCCGACATCACTGTCCTTGCCGCCAGGACCGAAGGCGGCGTCACGCCGTGATCCACCGATGATACCATGATGGCGCGGAACATCTCGGACTGGCGCGGATCGGGGAGTTCACCTTTCAGCACCAGGAAGATTGTATCGCTGAAGCTGGTGTGGTCCATCAGTTCGGCGACATCATAACCGCGCACACAAATAGAGTTGGGCGCTATCTCCGTGATAGCGGTCTGCCACTGGTTCTCGCCGCTCATTTTCCGCCTCCTTGCTGCATAGCGCCACGTCGTGCATCTTCCTTCTCATCCGTGTGCTCTGGAAGGAACGCGAGCCATTGCTTTTCCAACTGGGCTACATCGACGCCGGTTGCTTCCTTGAGCGCTTCGGGAAACTCTTTGTCACTGTGGTAGATTTTCATGAACTTCTCGTACCCCCACTCCCACATGATGTATCCACAGAGCGAGGCCGCCTCAATTTCGCGCATTGCTTGATTGAGCTGGACATAGTCTGCATTGGTGGTCAAAACTGATACCGGATGGATTTTTTGCTCACCGACAAAATTGAAGGTGGCTTGATGATAGTTGCGTCCGGTGTAATCCAACAACATCGGAACTCCCTCATGTATAAACGCGAATCCGGACGGACCATCCGGAAGCTTGGACATGACAAACTCCGCAAAGGGCCGACCAAATGGCGGACCGTAGCCGTAGTAGATGCGATTGCCGAGGAAGAACGGCACGTCGCGCGATGTGTACATGGCCATTGTTTCCATGTTCTCAAAGCAGTAGAATTCTACCGGTTCCGGTGTAAACCAATGCATGACTTCACAATCGAATTTGTAGATTTCCAGAGCCTTTTTGAGCAGGTCGGGCGCAAACATGCGCAAGGTGTCCGTCGGTTGGAAGAAGAAGTTGATCATTCGATGCTGCTGGTTTCCCCAGACGAAATTGACCGGACGAATTCCGCTGGAATCGGCAGCCTGCAGCGGTTGCTGTACCGGCTTTTCCGGTTGAGCGGTTTCAGGTTTCTTCTCCGAGCAGGCGATGAACAACAAGATGATTGCCGAAAGTATCGCTATAACCAATGACCGCATTTGTATCCTCCTGAATATTATTCTAATTGGGACAATAATACCGGATTGGGCTCGCTATGTCAACGAGAACACCTGATGGCTGTCTGCAGTATCGAAGTTGGACTCGATCAGGGCGTTTGCATCGCCGGCAAGGTTCTCGCGCTACATTTTAAGAAGTAATTGGACCGACTCAGTTCTTCCTGCTCAAGACGGCCGGCAGCAGCGCCGGCTGTTTTGATGTCTTGCGTCGCGGCTACGATTGCACCATCATTGCAGTATGCAGCGCGCAATTGTCATCATCGGCGGTTTCACAACTTCCCCCGGACATTACAGCAAAATGGCCGCGCAATTGCACGAGCTAAGCGGTCTGCCGGTGAGCATCGTACCAATTGCCATGGGCGAATGGCCCTCGGTGGTGCGACGATCGGGATGGCAAAGACTTCTGCAGCGACTCGAAGACGCCCTGGCTGCGGCTGTCGCTCAAAACAATTGCGATAGAATTGTGATCGTAGCCCACAGCCTGGGCGGAATTGTCACCCGCCTTTACCTTTCACCTCATTCAACATTAGAATTCAAGCCGAAATTTGCGAACCATATCGAAAACGTAATTACGCTCGGCACCCCGCACCGCCGCGGTGTTGTGCGCAGGTTGACTGTCTGGAAGGGACTCGGACAGTGTCTTGCTGAAGACTGCATGCCGGTTCCGATCCTCTCGGTGATCGGCGCCGTCGACTATTCATCCCGTGGACGCGTTGCAAATCGCGCCATCGCACTGCGCTATCGCTTTCACGGCGCCGATGCCGGCGAATCGGGCGACGGCATCATCCCCATGAATTCGGCCATCTACGATGCACAACGCGTGCTGACTATTCCAAATGCCCGCCATGATTTTCGCATCGGCCATCCCTGGTACGGCGATCCGGAGATTGTGGAAGTGTGGTGGGAGCGAATCAGAAGCGAGATTGACGACTGAATTTCGATGACGTGCGTTCTAACGCTTTACCGGTGCCGAAATCTCGACATTCATGAATAACTCACCGAAGTGAGTCTGCACGCAGTCCGGGCAATAGCTGTGTGAGAAAGTTGCCTCGGAATTGTGCTGGATATACTGTTCTATCGGTACCCATTGGTCCTTCACTCGAATCTTCTTGCAGAATGAGCAGACTGGCAGCATACCCTCCAAATTGCGGATCTTTCTGAACAATTGGCGTGTTACGAGCAATACAAATAGCAGAAGACCTATCGTCAGTACCGATTCGCAAAGGCTTTCTATATAGTTAAAGGGCGTGGGTTCGAAACCGAAGACAGTGTGAGGAATATCAACTAACTCCCCGAACCAGGAGAGTGCTATTACCAGAACGAACCCGGCGATCTCACAGGCGGAAACAAAGGTACAAAGTCTTTGGCGATTCATGACTGGTTCATTCCTACCTTTGTTAATCATTTCGGCAAATGGATAGACTTAAGAAGTAAAAATCGCGGCTATACAAGATAGTCGCGATTAAGTTTGTGAGGTATCGTGGCTATGAAAATTGGTGCAATCAGCTCTATCGGCTATGGCAGCGGCTTGTATACCAGTGCCTTGGTCGGACAAAAATGGGCGCAAGCCGGATCACCGCCGCACAGATCACATTTGATCACTTCATTGTGCTGTTGATCGAACAGTGAGCAACCAAACGGACATGCAGCCACACACGCCATACAGCGAACACAAACCTCGCGGTTGATTTCGTAGGCTCCGGTGGTCGGATTCATTTTGATGGCGTCGACGAGGCATGACTTGACGCAGGCCGGATCTTCACACTGCAGACAGACAACCGGCACCCACATTTCCTTGTGGCCGGCATCGAGCGGATAAATCCGACTACGGCCCGGTTTACCGTTTTGTGCATGTGTGAATGAACAGGCAAGTTCGCAAGTGCGACAGCCGATGCAAAGATGCGGGACGACTTGGTACTGCATCTTCATGATGACACCTCGCGATTCCATTGCACGATTTTGCCCATGTTCACTGCAGTATCCTTGCGATGCGACTCATCGTTGAACTTGAAGTACTCCTGCGGAATCGCGCGGTTCTTTACCAGGTACTCGGAAAATTCCTTGGTGATCGTCGGAGCGCCGGTCTTAGCGTCACGCAATATCTCAAACTCGCGTTTCCAGATTGTCCGTTTGAAACCTGCATCTTCATACTTGATGTAGCCGGTCGGACAATTGAGCGCGCAGGCGAGACAACCAACGCAATCCGGCGGGGCTTCATTGAGCGGCGGCGCGATCTCGCGGCCATGCCCCCGGTTGACGGCGGAGATTGCCGAGAAGCCCATGCGATCGCAAATACGCACGCAGATTCCGCAGAGAATACAGTTATTCGGTTCCGGCACCGTCTGATAACTGGTCTGGGTCACACCATAGTCGGCGGCCATGTCTTGTATCAGTTTAGTCTGCGGGTGTCGCGCCAAATAGAGATCGAGCAGTGTCCTGCGAAGTTCAATAACCTTTGCCGAGTGCGTCTGGACAATCAGACCATCAGCAACCGGATAAAGACAAGAAACGACGTGATCGCTCCAGCCCTTCCATTCGGCCTTGGTGACTTCGACCGTGCAGAGACGGCAGCCGCCATACGGTTCGACGGCTTCGTGATGGCAAAGCGCTGGGATGTCAATCTTTTCGCGCCGCAACACACCGAGCAAATACTCGCCGGTCTGGGCGCGGACAATCTTGCCGTTAACAGTAATTGTGACCGTACTCATTTATGCCACCTCGATTGCGTCAAACTTACAGACCGCTTCGCAGGCGCCGCATTTAGTGCAGCGCTCCTGATGT
>CAUJJY010000365.1 GCA_963205155.1 Candidatus Zixiibacteriota bacterium
ACCAGTTCCTTGACAGAAATGATCTGGTCGACGCGATAGGCATTTGCTCCGGCAAACGCGAACCCGTTATGAAGATAGCCCTGTTGGGCGCTGATGAGCGCATGGGCGATGCAGTAAGGAGAATTCTTGTAGTCGCAGGTGATGATGCAGTGATACGGGCCTTTGAACGGTATCTTTACTCCGGCGCTGACATCATCGATGTACTTATTGCGAATCGCGCGTCCCGGCATGCCGACTGGGCTCTTGATGATAACGATGTCTTCGGGAGTTGAATTGATATAAGCCTGCTTAAATGCCACATTAGCATCGCACTCGTGAGTTGCGACAAAGCGGGTCCCCATCTGCACTCCTGCAACGCCCATTTCCGTGAATCGACGGATATCGTTACCGGTATAAATGCCGCCGGCGGCGATGACCGGGATCTTCTTACCGGTCTGATTCTCGAATATGGCGACTTCCTCAAGAATAGGCGGAATCAACTTTTCCAGCGCATACTCTGGATCGCTGATCTGCTCTACGCGAAATCCAAGGTGTCCGCCCGCCCGGGGTCCTTCCACGACAAATGCATCCGGCAGGTAATCAAACTTATGAAGCCAGCGTTTGCAAATTAATCCAACCGCTCGCGCGGAGGATACTATCGGGACCAGCATCGTCTTAGTGCCCGGCTGGCGGTACTGCGGCAGATTCAAAGGCAGCCCGGCGCCGGAGAAAATCACGTCGATTTCTTCCTCAATTGCCACCCGAACCAGATCGCCGAAATTTGAGAATGCGACCATGATATTGATTCCGATTATGCCGTTGGAGAGTGACTTGGCCCGGCGAATTTCACGGCGAAGAGCCCGTGTGTTGGCTTCGAGAAAATTGGAATAGAAGTCAGGCTCTTTCATGCCAATTCCGGCGGAGGCGATTACGCCAATACAGCCTTCATTGGCAACTGCGCTGGCTAATCCCGACAGGGACACACCGACGCCCATTCCGCCTTGGATAATTGGTATACGAGCAGTGTAATTGCCGATAGTGAGGGGAGTGATTGCAGATATTGACACTAAAACAAGTAATCCTCGTTGGAATGAACTCTACAACGCAATGTAAGCAGTTCTAACATGATAGACAACTTATACTACGTCGCAAACGGAGATTTTATTTGGCGACCTTTCACCCCAAACCAGCAGTTCGCGGGTAATTGGCGTAACTCCAACTCCGTCAGGTCTCAGAACTTAGGGGCATCCGAGTCGCTGCGCTCGCGCAAAAACCACTCATAGTGTGCAATCGTGAAGAGAACGTTGGAGAAGGCGCCGAAATAGCCGGCCAATGGGATCGATAAGACAACTGCGAAGAAATAGAATGCGCCCAACGCCAGACTCGAGTCATTAGATGCTACATGAACCGCCAGTTGAGTCATTGTGAATATTACCGAGACCGGAGTGATGGCGATGATCGGTATCAACAAGGCAGTGAATGTCAGACCCGCCGCCGCCATTTTCGCAGACGCAAACTGCTGGAATGCCCTCGAAATGCTGTCGCCAAGATTCATGTTGAGAAGGACAATATTGCGATAGGCATAATTCATGACCGCGGTCAGCAATATCGCAACCGCGAGCGCCACGGGAATGAAGAAGAAAGCGACTACCACTCCGAGAATAACCGAATTGATAAAGGCGATGATCAGCGGAATTCCAAGCATGATGAAAAGCAGGATACCGCAACCAAACCAAAGCAATGCAAGTCCCAAGCATCGGCCGAAGTAGTCGAATCCGGAGCGTAGTGCTTCGCCTGCGCGTATGGGAGTTCCGGCGCGCGCGTTTGAGGTAGCAAGAATCAATGCAGGGTGCAGGAAAGCACCGGCAAGCAGTGTCAGAACTGCCAACATCATCCCAGCGGCCATTATGATCAAGAAATGCCGCATTGGGAACTCATCGCCCGGTTGGTACTGGAAGTCAAATGGATAGCCGCCCACCAGCTGCGGATAGATAGCAAATCCCGCCAGCCAGAACCACTTGTAGCGCCACGAAAGCGCGAATGCCTCTTTGAGAATATCAGCGAATTTCATACGCAGTTATAATAGACCAAGAGTTCAATACTCCCAACCACAATTTTAATCGTCATCACATCGACAGTCTTTTGATTTTTTTGTGTCGACTAATCCCTTATCCCGCAATAGGATTACTTGGTTGGCTCAACTTTGCCTGAAGATTTTTTCTTGACAGTTCTCAAATCACTCCTATTTTGACAAAACTTCTGACTTATGTTTTCGTAAACTTTTGCGATAATAACAGTCTAACTTAACGAGGAGAGAACCTTGATGATGATCCGGCAACAGACACCCGCGAATAGTCGGGGAGTAGTCTGCCTGCTCCGCGACTCGGTTCCGCCTCGGCCTATCCGCCCTAATCTCTAAATACGACATTACACGGATAATTCGAGCCGGACCCGAACGAGTCCGGTTTTTTTGTGATTGCCGCCGGGCACGTACCAGAGTTGTTTATAAGATTAGAGGATTAGTTACACGATATGGATTCTGCATACTACCAGGAAGAACAGGAGACATCAGTCAGCGCCAAAGAAGCGCTGCGCGGCCTGCTGCCGCTTCTGTCTCCGCACCGCAAGCGGCTTTACATTAATCTCGTTCTGTTGATTATCGCGAATGGGCTGTCGCTGCTTAGCCCGGTGATTATTCAAAAAACGGTCGATCTCGTGACATCGCCGGCTTCATCGACTGCCGGCACCAGCCTGCCGACGGCTGCAGTAGACGCATTGATACCACAAGTGATGTGGATGTCATTGATCTACGTGCTTGTTCTGCTGGCGTTCTTGGTCGCCAATTATGCCCAACGCGTGCATTTGGAAGTCATCGGCCAGGATGTCATCACCGACCTGAAGCAACGCTGTTTCAACCACGTTGTCGGATTGTCGGTATCGTTCTTCGACCGCAATCCGGTGGGCAGGCTGCTCTCGCGGGTAGAGTCGGATGGCGAGGCTCTGCGTCAGTTCTTCTCGAGCGTCGTCGTGTTAATCATCGGTGATGCGCTGAAGTTAATCGGTATCTTCGCCATACTGTTCTATTATAGCTGGCAACTAACTCTCGCCGTGCTGGTGTTGGCGCCGGTGGTAATCACGCTGATATACTTTTACCAGCGTTACACAACACCGCGATTCCTGGGAATCAGGAAGAAAATGGCCGATGTCATCGCGACGATGACTGAATTCCTTCAAGGGATGAGCGTCGTGCAGGTATTCAATCGCCAGCAGCTGGTCAGAGACCGGATGAACGAGGCAAATCGGCAGAAGTTCAGGCTTGATGCCGAGGCGCATCTCTCGCATACCACGTTTTTCAATCTGGTGTTCTTTGTCGAAAACGTCGGTATTGCCGCAGTGACATTCTTTGGAGCGACCGTTTTGGTTGGCCAAGTCGCCGGCTCAAGCGGTGAAACGATGACGGTCGGTACGATCCTGCTGTTCATTATGTTTATGCGGATGTTCTTCGAGCCGATTCACCGCGCTGCCGAAGAGTTGCACGTTCTCCAGCGCGCCATCGCCGGAGCACGCCGGGTATTCGCCTTGATGAAAAACGATGAACGGATTCCGGAGCCGCCCCAACCGCTAGTTTGGTCGGGTTTTGAAAACGTCATTCGATTTGAGAATGTCGGATTGTCATACAACGGAGACGATCGGTTTGCGCTTCGTAATGCCTCATTCGAGATCGCTAAGGGCGAAAAGGTCGCCCTAGTCGGTGTAACCGGCGGCGGCAAGAGCACGATTGTGAATCTGTTGCTGCGATTCTATGATGCAACGGAGGGTCGCATTACTGTCGATGGCATCGACATTCGCGATCTTCATACGACTGATCTGCGTTCGAAGTTCGGACTGGTATTGCAGGACATATTCCTGTTTCCGGGAAATGTCCGCGACAATATCACACTCGAGCAGAGCCGCATCAGCGCCGAAACATTGGAGTCGGCATCGCAGTTGGTAACTGCGGATCGGTTTATTGAACGGATGCCGAAGAAGTACGAAACCGAGATCTCCGAGCGCGGCGCGAATCTTAGTCG
>CAUJJY010000366.1 GCA_963205155.1 Candidatus Zixiibacteriota bacterium
CCAAAATTTCTGCTCGCCTTGCAACTAATCGGAAAATGGGAGAAACTGCAGTCTGTGCCGACGTCTCTTTGGCGAGCAAGTTATCGCATGGCTGGAAGAATGTTGGAGTCGACTGGCCGGTATCTCGAGAGGGAGCACTTGCGTCGATTGGGCGGGCAGGAAGAGCTTTTCTGGGGTGGAGCCATCGCGTTTCTTGAGTATGAAAAAGAGAAGCTGCTCTCTCCGGCCATGCGTGAACGATGCCGCAACTTCCATACTTCGGATCAGATCGAGACCCTGTACGAGACATTCGATGGTCAAGGCGACTACTTCGCGCGCATGACTTACCTGGAGCTAAAACAACGCCTGCCGGAGCTTCTGCTGATGAGAGTTGATAAAATGGCGATGGCGCACTCGATCGAGACCCGGGTACCATTTCTGGACCATCTTCTGGTCGAGTATGTTCTGCGCATACCGCCAACGATGCACTACAAGGACAACACTCTGAAGTATCTCTTGAAAAAAGCCGTGACAGGCATCGTTCCGGATGAGATACTGAATCGTCCCAAGGTGGGATTCTGCGGATCGGCAAAGAACATGGTTTCGCCGCGGGTTGATGGGTTTGCATATGATTTGTTGACGTCGCAATCTGATTTCCTTGGCGAAATTGTCAATCGCGACTACATCGAAAGAGTTTTCGCCCGCCACCACCGCGGCGAAAACCAGGGCATGCGAATTTGGAATCTGCTTAATTTGGCACTGTGGTACCGCCAGTGGATAGCCAAACCGGCGCTTGCCGAGATTTAGACGAAACCGAATTGGCTCGACTTGGTTGAATTAGCTTAGGAGAAGTTCAGTGGATCACATTTACCTCGACTATAACGCCACAACTCCGATTCATCCTGAGGTCGCAGAGGCGATGATTCCGTTCTTGCGCAGTCACTTCGGTAATCCCTCCAGCTCACATTGGTTCGGTGTTCAAACCCGAAAAGCTGTAGAAATTGCGCGTGCGCAAGTAGCATCGTTGTTGGAATGTGAAGCAGACGAGATTATTTTTACTTCCGGCGGCAGCGAGTCCGACAACTTTGCCGTTGCTGGTTACGCTCTGAAGAACCGTGCGCGCGGAAACCACATCATAACTTCGCAGATCGAGCATCCTGCGGTTTTAGAGATTTGTCGCTATCTGGAAGAAAAAGGTTTCGAAGTCACCTATCTCCCGGTTGATTCCTTTGGTATGGTGAATGCCGATGACGTCCGTCGTGCCATCCGGCCGACAACAATTCTGCTTTCGATCATGCAGGCAAACAATGAAGTGGGCACGATCCAGCCGATCAAAGCTATTGCAGCCATTTGCCATGAACACAAAGTTGTTGTCCATACGGATGCAGCGCAGGCAGTTGGCAAGATTCCGGTCACGGTCGAAGCTACCGGCGCGGATATGATCACCATTGCCGGGCACAAGCTCTATGCACCGAAGGGAGTTGGTGCACTTTATGTTCGACGCGGAATCGATTTGCAGAAAATGATCCATGGTGCAGCGCATGAGCAGAATCTTCGGGCAGGCACAGAAAATGTTCTCGAAATCGTCGGCCTTGGCAAAGCTTGCGAACTTGTATCTCGCGAACTCCCAAGACAAGCGCCGCTCATGCGAAAGCTGCGCGACCGGCTCGAATCAGAATTGACCGAGCGGCTGCCGCAGTGCCGGGTGAATGGAGACCGCGAATTGCGTTTACCGAATACGCTGTCGGTATCTTTCCCGGGTATCGAAGCCAATACAATCATCTCGGAGTTGGAGCAGGTTGCCTGTTCACCGGGCGCGGCCTGTCATTCCGACAAGGTGATGATGTCTCATGTCCTTGAAGCCATGCATGTACCGGTCGAATATGCGATGGGGACGATACGGTTTTCAACCGGATACATGACGACTGAATCAGAGATTGAATCGGCTGTCGAAGCTATCGAAGCGACGATCAATCGCCTTTCACCCGCGGGCACCGTAGACATTGAAGTCATAGGTGACGGCGAAGAAATTCGGCTCACCAAATACACGCACGGCCTTGGCTGTGCCTGCAAGCTGCGTCCGCAAGCTCTTGAGAAGATTCTTGCGCAATTACCGCGTCCAAACGATGCGAATGTTCTGGTTGGAGCCGAATCTTCAGATGATGCCGCCGTTTATCGTTTAAGCGATGAAATCGCAGTCGTGCAGACCGTCGACTTCTTCACGCCGATTGTCGATGACCCTTATCACTTCGGCGCAATTGCAGCGACGAATTCTCTAAGCGACATTTATGCCATGGGCGGCAAACCGCTGTTCGGCTTGAGTATTGTCGGGTTTCCCTCCAATCGTCTGCCGATGTCAGTATTGCAGAGGATACTTCAGGGTGCCGCAGACAAGGCCCGTGAGGCCGGAATCAGCATCATTGGCGGACACACAATTGATGATACCGAACCCAAGTACGGCCTTGCCGTCACTGGAGTGGTGCATCCGGCGAAGATTCGTGCCAATAACACTGCGCGCGCCGGCGACAAGCTGATCTTGACCAAACCGATTGGCACAGGAATTATCTCGACAGCAATCAAGCGCCAATTGGCAGACGAAAAGTTACGCGACTTAGTAATTAAGATCATGAGCACGCTCAATGCGGCCGCGGCGGATGTAATGTCGCGCTACGACGTTTCGGCTTGTACCGATGTGACGGGTTTCGGGTTGCTCGGCCATCTCAAAGAAATGACAGTGGGAAGCAGAGTAACAGCGAGTATCGATGCCAACAGTGTCCCGATCATCAAAGAAGCCGTGGCGTTAGCGTCGGCGGGAGTTGTCCCGGGTGGGACGGAGAATAACCTGGACTATGTGTCGCCGTTTGTAACGTGGGGCGAAAGTGTATCCAAGGTCATGCGCATCGTTCTTGCCGATGCACAAACATCGGGTGGTCTACTAATGGCAATTAAATCAGATCAAGCGGATGCAATGATTCGAGAGCTGATTCAAAAGGGTGTGGGAGACGCAAAGATTGTTGGAGAGATTACTGGAACGGGCGACGGTACGATAACCGTCAGATAAGATGATTTAGCCTGCCTTGCGGCGATGTTTGAGGAAATCCCAAAAGACGTAGTCGCCCAGATTTTGCGCTGAAGCGAAGTAGGCGCGGCCGTGGTTCAATTCTGTGAGTTTCTGCACAAACTGCTGCAAATAGGGGTCTTCGGCGATCATGAAGGTAGTAATCGGAATCTTCTTTTTGCGGCAAATGATCGCCTCGTCCAGTGTACGATTCACAACTACTGGATCCAATCCGAACGGATTCTTATAGATACTGCCATCACTGCGATTGATCATCGATGGCTTTCCGTCGGTGATCATGAAA
>CAUJJY010000367.1 GCA_963205155.1 Candidatus Zixiibacteriota bacterium
GGGACTGCTTGACGACTACATCGCACCATTGAGTCTGCCGGGAAAGACGGATCTGCGGGTCGAGAGTGTGCTGCCGCTGCATACCGACATCACCGACAAAGCGATTCGTGTGCAGTTCAATTTGCCGGTCAATGCGCAGACGGCGGCATCGTTCATAACGATAGAGCCGCCGATTGCTTTCAAGATGACCGCAGGGCACACTCATCTTGATTTGCGCGCGAGCTTTGATCCGGCGAAGACCTATCAGGTCAAAATCGCGCGCGGCATCAAAGCGATCGACGGGTCGGAGATGCGGCGAGATTTTTCGGGGGCGGTAAATCTGATGAAGGAGAATATTGAGCCGCAGGTGGATTTCGTCGGCGGCGGTTTTTATCTGACACGATCGGGTGAACTCAATGTGGGAGTCTCGACGATCAATGTTGACAAGATTGTGCTGGAGGTTGAAGAGGTATTTGCGAACAACCTCGTGTACCTCCTTAACACAAATGATCTCGGCGAAGGTAACCGCTACAACGACTGGGTTTACAACATGGAAGCGATGGGGCGGACGGTGCATGAAGAGCAGATGGTTCTGGCGAATCGCACCAACGATGAAATTGTCACGCCAATCAATATGCGGGATTATCTCGATGCCGATCGTCACGGAATATATCGAGTGAGTGCGCGCATCGCCAACCAGCGCTGGAATATGGCCTCGAAATGGGTAGTGGCGACGGATCTTGGGATGCTGGTGAAGAAGTCCGGTGACGAACTGATGGTGTGGGTGAATTCATTGAGCACACTGGAGCCGGTCGCGAACGCACAGTTAACATTGATGAGCCGCAATAATCAGAAGCTCGCTGAAGTCCGCACCAACGGCGAAGGGCTGGCGGTTTTCAAGAACTATGTCTCTACCGAGAAGAATCTGGAGCCGTTCTTGGTAACGGCAACTGCCGGCAAGGATATGTCGTTTGTGGAAATTTCGCGGCGACTGATTCCGACGACGGACTTTGACGTTGCTGGAGCGGCATACTTGGCGGGTGGACTCGAGGGCTACGTCTATTTTGAGCGCGACATTTACAGGCCGGGGGAAATTGCCAATATCGCGGCGATTGTGCGCGGTCCAAATGCAGGATTGGTAGAGCCCTTCCCGATTCGATTAAAAGTCACAGGACCCGACGGGAAAATACTTTCTGAACAGCGCAAGACTCCAAATGAACAAGGAGCATTTGATGCGGCGGTGGCTGTGCCCGATTACGCGATGACGGGGAGATACAATGTCAGCCTGCTGATTGGCGAGGATGAAGAGATCGGGCAGGCGAGATTCAGCGTGGAGGAATTCATTCCGGATCGGATGAAGGTGACGCAGAAGACAGACCGGGCTGACTACTTCCCCGGCGAAACCGCGGTCATCAATGTTGATGCGGTGACGTTGTTCGGACCGCCGGCAGCAAAGCGGCGGGTACAGGGAAAAGTCGAAGTCGAACCATTTGAATTTGCGGTACCGGAGTACAAGAGCTTTGTCTTCTCCGATGTGACCAAGGCGTTTGAAAAACAAGAAGTCGCTCTGGCAGATACCATGCTCGATAACGAGGGGCATATCGGATACAAGTTTGCGGTTCCGACGGGGCAGAATCCGCCGTCGATGTTGCGGGGGGTGATCGTGACGACGGTGCTCGAGCCGGGCGGACGCGGGGTTACGGCGTACGGTGGGATCATGATTCACCCGTATCGCTACTATGTCGGACTACGACAAGCACAGGCAGGTTACGGACAACCGAACGCGCCGATGAAGATCGATTTCGTTTCGACCGACCATACAGGCAAGGTGAGCGGCGGACGCAAGATCGAAGTGACGCTGTCGCGCATTTACTGGCAGAGCATTTTGAAATTCGACCGCGAGCGCGGATATCATCGTTATGTGTCGGAGCAAGTAGAGTCGCAGATTGACCGCTTCAATGTCGAGTCGACAACGGCAGCAGGCAGTTTCGATGTGATTCCGGATGATTACGGCAAGTACCGCGTTGTTGCGCGCGACATCGAGAGTGGCGCGACGTCGTCGTTGACGTTTTATTCTTCGGGATGGGGCTATTCGCCTTGGGCGATGGACAATCCGGAACGGATCGAGATCGACTTGGATAAGGAGACGTATCAGCCGGGTGAAGTTGCCATCGTGCAAATTCGCGCACCGTTCGGCGGGAAACTGCTGCTAAGTGTCGAGCGAGAGAAAGTGTTTTCGCATCAGATCGTGACGATGAAAGAAAACACGGCGACGATCAAGGTGCCGGTCGGCAGTGATCTGAAACCGAACGCCTACATTTCGGCGCACTTGATTCGTTCGACCGACAAGCTGGAGCGCGACACACCGGTGCGGGCTTTCGGAGTTGTACCGCTGAAGGTAAGCGCCGAAGCGAACCGTCTGGCCATCGAATTGTCAATGCCGACGGAGATCAAGCCCAAGAATGAACTAACGGTAAACTACAAGATTTCGGGATTCACAACCGGCCGGGCGTTTGTGACGATTGCGGCTGTGGATGAAGGTATCTGTCAACTGACAGATATGAAGACACCAGATCCGTACGGATTTTTCTATGGCAAGAAGCGGCTCTCGGTAGAGACCTATGATGTCTACAGCGTGATTCTGCCGGAGATTACGCTGAAGAACTCCCCTGCCGGAGATATCGAAGCGGCAAGGCGGAGGCAACTGACGCCGGTGGCGTTGACGCGCGTGAAGCCGGTGGCGTTTTGGTCGGGCCTAGTCAAGGCGGCGACTGACGGTTCGGGAAGCGTGACCTTCAAGGTGCCGCAGTTTAACGGGCAGTTGCGCATCATGGCAACGGCGGTTCTCGAAAACAAGTTTGGCAGTGCAGAGAAGAATGTCTTTGTGCGTGAGCCGCTGATATTGACGCCGACCTTCCCGCGATTTGTCAGCACCAATGATGAGTTGACGATTCCGGTAAGTGTTTACAATGGTACCGGCAGTGAAGCAAGTTTTGAGGTCAGCCTCAACGCAACTGGACCGGCTGTGTTGGATGGTACCTCGACGCAGAGCGTCAAAGTTGAAGCGGGGCGCGAGTTGCCGGTATATTTCAAGGTCAAGGCGGGGGAAGCGATGGGGGTAATCAAGTTCAGCCTCGCCGCCAAGGGTAATGGTGCCAGCACGGCGATGAGTGAAGATGTGCCATTGCGTCCGCCGGTGCCGTTTATCACGCTGGCAGGAATGGGTTCGGTTGTGCAAGGCAAAGCGGCGACGATTCTATTCCCCGGCGAATTTGTCGCAGGAACGGGCGACTACACGATGACGGTGTCATCGTTCCCGGCAGTGCGATTCACCGGAAGTTTGCAGTATCTGCTCGGCTATCCACACGGATGTGTTGAGCAGACGGTGTCGCGGTTGTTCCCGATGCTGTATTTTGATGAGCTGGCGCGAGTGGCGGAGCCAGAGTTGTTCAAAAAGAACAGCGTCGATTACTACATAGAAGAAGGTCTGGCCAAGCTCGCGAATATGCAACAGGCCTCCGGTGCGTTCTCATATTGGCCGCAGGGGAACTACCAAAACAATTGGTCCTCGGTGTATGCGGCGCACTTTCTCGTTGAGGCACGCAAGGGTGGAT
>CAUJJY010000368.1 GCA_963205155.1 Candidatus Zixiibacteriota bacterium
GCAATTTCGGAGATTTTCCAGCCGTCCAATTCGGCGAGCGTGACGATAATTCGATCCTCCGCACTTAGTGCCGTAAATGCATACTCTAGTTGCCGCTTGGCTTCATATTCACCCGAGGGGTCGCGACCTGGTTCGAAACTCTCGCCCTCGATTCGACTCGGGAAAATTCGCTTCCACCACGAGTCACGGGTCCGGCCGCGAAAAGCGTTATTGATGATCTGATAGAGCCACGGCCTGAACAACTCCTGATTCTTGAGCCCTGCAAAACCTCGATACGCCTTCATCACCGCGTCCTGATATAAATCATCGCCTTCGTCCTGATTGAGCGTTAATCGTAAGCAATAGGCTCTGGCACGTTTGTGCTCGCGCTCGACCAGATCCCAAAATGGACTGTCGTTCTTGATCACGTACTAAAGAGATGATTTTGAGGCATAAAAGGTAACGAAAAATGTTGATCTTTTTATTGTTGGTGTGAGTTCAATATTCTGGTCGCACAGTTAGCGGTCAGTATCCCGGCAGTGGTTTAACCTGCCGGGATTGAGTCGGGTATATCGTGAGAAACGGCTGAAGTCCAGCAATCGCCTAAAGAACCTTCAGCATCAAGAACCCTACGATTGCCAAAAGTGCCATCAGTCCGCCAAACTTGAGAATGGCCATCAAGACTTCACGCGAATTAGAGTTATTCGATTCCGGAGAATTGCCATGCCCGCTGGGCATGCCTTCCTTGTAGTCAGACATATAAGCCTTTCCGTCAAAATGCCAATAATTACAGAGTGTCTTTGTCGAAAGCGTCACGATGTGACTAACTACGGCGCTCGCGGCACAACCGGAGCACTAAGTCTGAACTCAGTGACTCCAGTCGTTTTGAATGCTCTGTAAGCATATTTGCGGATCGGTAAGATCGTGTGCGGATAGGGAACACATGCAAAGGTTTTGGTTTGAGGGGCAAAAATAGAAGTATAGGCGCCATCGCCGCCCCGCAGGAGAAACCGCTCCGACGGCAATTCGAGCGGAATCGGTGCAATCGCACAATCCTGAAGATCGTCCTGGAGGGAATAGGAGACTCGCGGCTGTTCGTTCCGGCTGGGGCTTAATTCTGAAGAATTGGGCCAACCGGCTGTCGCTGTTGAGACACTCAACAGCAAGATTGCAAGCAGGACAACTGCAAATCGGAACTTCGGCACGGGATCCAGATTCATCTTAATGGTTGGAGCTTTACTATTCTCAAGGTATTGATCGAATCACCGCTCTAGTGAACATCCTCGCGCGAAACGCGATTTCCACTTGTCAGGAATTAATAGCGGTGCAGGGATTTGAACCCCGGACACGCGGATTATGATTCCGCTGCTCTAACCAGCTGAGCTACACCGCCATCAACGTTCAACCAATGGTCAGAGAATTTATACCTTCCCGCACATTTGTCAAGCGCTAACAACTCATTTTCGTTGCTCTCGAAACCACCGTGACTTATCATTCGGTTTCACCACTTTTGGGAGAATGAATTAGATGATTGTTACAACTACACCCAACGTCGAAGGCAAGCCCGTTCGCGACTATCTCGGCATCGTTGCCGGTGAGGCCGTCATGGGCGCCAACATCGTCAAGGACCTCTTTGCTACCGTGACCGATATCGTTGGCGGCCGATCGGGAGCTTACGAGAACGAATTGATTAAGGCTCGCCAGATTGCTCTTACTGAAATGGAGCAGGAAGCCATGAAACTCGGTGCTTCGGCAGTCGTCGGCGTTGACATCGATTATGAGGTCATCCGTACAGGAATGCTCCTTGTTACGGCATCGGGAACAGCCGTCAGACTGTAAGAATTTTCATCGTTGCAAATAGTGCAAGGACTTGCACATTTTGCCGGTTCGAACGTTATCTGTACGCCGCGTTTGTTGAGACGGGAAACGAATTGACTCTGCAACTTGTTACTGTAATTGAAAATAGGTCTCCGGCAGGAAATTGTTCCAACCTGACTATTTCGGGCATAATCTTCGCTGAAAGATACAGAGGATGACTACGATTACCACGATATGCTTCCGCTTGATTGTCGGCGCCATGCTGATGATCGCCTCCACTTCAACTGCGTTTTCGGCCCAATTTAGCGAACGACTTAACTCGACGCTCGCCAGCCGTAATTCCGATGATCTGATTTCGGTTCTGGTCTTTATGTCGGATCGGCTTGGTGTCGCGCAAGTCCAGCAAATGCGGAAGCTAACCGCTTTCTCCCGTCAAGCCTCACACAAGCTTTTGCTTGATGAATTAAAGCAATTCGCTACCGAGAAGCAGTCTCCGTTTCGAGCTTTCCTCGATGATGCCGTTTCTCGCGGCGAGGTCGTGTCCTTTGAAGCATACTGGATCACCAACGCATTTCGCGTTACAGCTTCCAGACGATTCGTTGAGACTCTGAAATCACGCACCGATATTGAATCGGTTATTGAAGATATCCCGCCGACATCGCTCTACAATCCCAACCACAACGTATCTGCCGCGATCGCTTCAGGGACTGCGGGCAAGGCTATTGGCGGGCTTCGCGCCATCGGTGCCGACGAGATGTGGCAAATGGGATATACCGGTGCTGGACGCTTGATCGCCTCTTTCGACACCGGCGTTGATGGTGGCCATCCCGCGCTTTCAGGATCGTGGCGCGGAAACACTCACTCTTCCGCCGAAAGTTGGTTTGACCCGGTTTACCAACAGGAAACGCCGCACTGGAACAACCAGCTTAGCGTCGGCTCGCACGGCACATCAACCATGGGAATTATGGTCGGCAAGAATGATGCGACCGGCGATACCGTCGGCGTCGCTTTCGGCGCTCAATGGATCAGCGCCATGGTCGTCGACATCCCCGGAGCCAACTACTTGCAAGCCTTTCAATGGGCGGCCGACCCGGATGGCGATCCGAATACCATTGAAGACGTTCCCGATGTTCTGAATAATTCCTGGGGATTCCTGCAGGATAACATTGATTGTTCCGACCTATTCTGGGCTCCGATTGACAATCTCGAGGCGCTCGGCACGGTCGTCATTTTTGCCTGCGGCAACGAAGGTCCCGACGAAGGTACCATTCGTAATCCCGCCAATCGAGCGACTTCCGAATTGAATACGTTTGCCGTTGGAGCAACAGACTCAACAGGGAGCCAGATCTGGACCTCATCCAGCCGCGGTCCTTCCGACTGTGATGGTATTTCCATCAAGCCAGAGGTCGTTGCCCCGGGGGCTGACATCTGGACCACAGTACCCGGCCCGACTTTCTTCTACGGTCGCCGCAGCGGTACCTCCTTCGCAGCGCCGCATGTCTCCGGCGCAGTCGCATTATTGCGCCAGTATAATCCCAATGCAACTGTCGATCAGATTAAGTCAGCTCTGCTCAACTCCGCTGTCGACATTGCTCCGTTCGGCGAAGATGATACCACCGGTAACGGACTGATCAACATTCCGGCCGCAATGGCACTGCTGCCTCCAAATAATCAGGTCAACATCTTCCTGCAATCCATCGAACACAATCCCATCACTGCCGGTATGCAAGTTCAGGTCATTGCGACCCTCAAGAATTCCGGTGTCGGTACCTTGAATGTCAACGCTGCGTTGCTCGAACCTGAAACTGGTATGACAATCGTAAACGGTTCTTCAAGCTTCGGTGACCTTCCCAAAGACGCCTTCTCCAGCAACAGCTCCGATCCTTTTGTTCTGCAATTCGACAACGGAATCGTCAATGGCACTCAGCTGTCGGTCGATTTGCACATCACGGCAACGGCAGGCTACGAAAAGACAGTCAGGTTATACTTCACCATCGGTGAAGCTCTTGTGAAGTCTATTTACACTCATCAATCAGATAGTCTTAGATTCACGGTGTCAAATTTCGGCGCGTTAGGACTCGCTCCCGGGTCGGTCCTCCCCAATAACGGCATAGGATTCCTCTATCCGGTCAATGGTGTCAATAATCTCTATCAAGCCGGACTTCTGGTTGGAAATTCTCCGCTCGGCGTTTCTGATGCCATTACCAACACGATTTTCTCGGTCGATGCTGATTTCCGCGTCGCACCGGGCGGAAACCTGCAAGTCAACTCCGGCGGTATTCTCGGCGATCACGAAACATATTCGCGCTTCGACGACGGCCTTGCCTATCGGCCTCTGGGCGTAACGATTGAACAACGCACAGCAAGCTTCAATGGCAGCTCCGACGCCAACTACGTTATCATGGAATATACCGTTATCAACGATCAGGACACTGCCATCAGCGACCTCTATGTCGGAATGTACTTCGATTGGGATTTCCCGCCTAACAGCGGACAGGATCGTACCGGCTTCGACGAGGCCAATCACCTCGGCTATATGTGGCACAACAATCTGCCGCAATATCGCGGAACGTCGGTGTTGAACCATGAAGGACTAAAGACTTTTTGGGCAATCCCCAATTCGGCGATAATCTACGACGGCGTAACGGAACAGGAGCAGTATGACATGCTGACCCGGGCAACCGTTCCAACATCTAACTTTGCCCCCGACCAGTCATACTCGATTTCGACCGGCCCATTCAATCTCGGCCCGGGTGAAGCTGATACCGCCGCCTTTGCAATCATAACCGCGGGAAGCGCCGAGGAATTGACACTTTTCGCACAACGCGCCAAATCAATGTACCGCCAGGCCACCCCCGTCGATGATGACGGCGTGGCGTTGCCCAACGCTTATCAATTGGAACAAAACTTCCCCAATCCATTCAATCCAATAACGCAAATTCAGTTTAACCTTAATCGCGCCGAGACCGTTCAGCTTCAGATTTTCAACTCGCTTGGTCAAAAGGTTGCGACGCTACTTGACGACCTGCGTCCCGCCGGGACTCATACCGTGTATTGGAACGGCGCGGATGACAACGGTCAGGCGGTTGCAACTGGGGTTTACTTCTACAAACTGTCAGCGGGAAGTTTCAGCGAGACCCGCAAGATGGTGCTGTTGAAGTAGTTCGAGCCGTTCGCCAATTCCCCGAATTTCAAACTTGAAAAGCAGGCTCCTCTAAGTTAACCTGCTCCTTGTGACAAAGCGCTTACTCCTGTTGCTGTCCCTGTTTGCTGTTATCGCCACAGTTTGTTCTTGCGGACAAAAGGCTACCGATGACACGCTTTGGGAAATCGCCCTTGCTGAAGACTCACGTCTATTCCCCTCCGAATCAATCGAACAGTGGACTACATCGCCTGACTCAATAGTTCGTGCGCGTTTTGCATACGCAATCGGTATCGTCGGCGAACCGGCAACATTTGACCGGCTGCGACAGCTACTCTCCGACAAAAGTGAATTCGTGCAGCTCGCGGCCTGCTTTGCCGTCGGACAGGTCGCGGATACGGCTTCTCAAGATCAATTGCTCACACTCTCCAAATTCCCAAATCCTGAAATCCGAAAGTCCGCTCTTGATGCACTCTCCAAGTTAGGTACTCAAGCCGCCTCTGCGCGATTAGCGGAAGTCCTCAATGATGACAATGAGATGGCATCGATTCGAGCGCTCGCGGCTCAATGGATGTTCCGTCTCAAAGATGAATCATCAGGCAACGCACTCATCGCCCAGGCAATGTCGACAGATGACGCAATTCGCGAACGTATCTACTATTCACTGATGCGTCGCAGTATCAAAGACGCCCAGCCAATTTACCTGTTGGGACTCAACGACAAAATCGAGCAGATCCAGATATTCTCCATCAACGGCCTGTCCAGAATTAACGACACTGCGGCGTCAACCGCAATTCAGCCGCTGCTACTAAGCACGAATTCGCGTGTGCAATATCATGCCGTGAATTTTATGGCCAAATTCAGCGTCGCGGAGGCATTACCGCTTTTGATAAACTTGACGACGGCTGGTAATGACCCCCATGTTCGCTCTGCCGCTGTTCAGGCGTTAGCTAAGTTCAAGGATAATCAATCAGCTCTTACACTGATGGAACTGCTCAATGATAGCGATGTCAATATCGCATCGGCGGCATTAGTGGCCTATTCCGGAACAGGCCGGCCCGATGCCGCGACATTTGCACAACTTTTCCTCGGCGATCCTGACCCACGCAAACGTATCGCTGCTGCGCAAACATTTGGTGCGATCAAAACCGACACAGCCCGCACGATGCTGGAATACCTGTTCAAAGATCCAATCCCATTGGTCCGCAGTGAAGCGCTCGAACAGCTGTTTGGCTTCGATACGCCGGACTTGACGAGTCGCCTCATAGAATCCGCCTTTGCCGATTCCGATTTCATGCCGGTTGCCATTGCCTCCGGCCACATCGCGACAAACAGAAGCCTGCAGCACCTGCCCCGGCTGTGCGAAGTGTACTATGCAGGCACGCAGATCGAAAACAAGCAATCGGCCCTGGACGCGCTAATCGAGTTGGCTGATTCCGTCACCGACAAGGCGATGCTTGCCACACTTGCCGACTCGGCCATACATCACCGTGAGTTTAGCATTCGTAAGCGCGGTCGCGAACTCGCCCAAAAACTGATGCTCAAAATTCCCGTCACGGCGGATCACTTCGAAAGCGACCTGTCGCGCGATAAATTCGACTCGATCTACGGACGTACCGATTTCCCCCGTGTCCGCATCTCAACGGCACGCGGCGATATCGTCATCGAACTATATCCTGCAATTGCTCCCAAGACCGTCGCCAACTACCTTGAATTGGTAAATTCGGGATTTTACAGCAATCGAATTTGGCACCGGGTGGTACCTGATTTTGTAATACAAGATGGCTGCCCGCGCGGCGATGGTTGGGGCTCACCCGGATACGAGATTCGTTGCGAGTATAATCATCTTCCCTTTGAACGCGGCACTGTGGGAATGGCAACCTCGGGCAAAGACACCGGCGGAAGCCAATACTTCATCTGCCATTCGGCACAGCCGCATCTCGACGGCCGATACACGGTTTTCGGGAAAGTGATTGCCGGGCTCGAAATCGTCGATCAGATTCAGCTCGGCGATAGTATCACATCTGTGACGCAAATAATCGACGGAGACAAACTGTGAGAATCACTCTACTCGCCCTGATAGCCATATTGACACCGCTCATGCAATTAGACGCCGCACCACCGGTCGAAGAGATTATCCGCAACGCCATTGCTAAACTCGAGGCCGACAAACAAATCTGCTCGACTTACACCAATAACACCATCACTCAATCGATCAAGTATGACAAAAACATGCAGCCCGATGAAGTGACGGTCATGAACAAGCGCTCCTTCCACATCAACAAGCGCATCGCCGAGCAGATTTTCTCGATTGAGAAAGACGGCAAAATGATGACGCCGAAAGAAATCGAAAAACGCGCAGAAGAACAGACCAAGAAGTGGGAAGACGAACACAAGGAGGGCGGCAAAGCGCGTGCGGCTTCGCGCGAGAACTATGTCGACCCGCTCACCGTCGCAGGCATCGATACCTACAGCTATCATTTGATCGAAACCCGCGACTCGGCATTCGGAGTCGTTTCGGCGGCAGTTGCCGGAACCACGGAGATCATCGATCAGTCAGTACAGAAACTGACGACCTACTACGTCATCCAGGTACTCGCCAAGATTGCCGATGAAAAACATCTCAACGCCACCTATTGGATCGATGCCAAGACCTTCGGTGTCTTGCGTACCGAATTCACACCGTCAAAAATGCCTCGTTTTGTGGAGATGCTCGACTTCCAGTTGGACTACGAGATCCTGCAATTTGGCGATTCGACACTATACTTCCCGCGCCGATTTGAACTCAAAGGCAAAGCCGGATTCCTCTTCTACAAAGGCAGATTCGGTGCTATCGAGGAATATTCCGACTATCGCTGCGAAGATGCGATTGACGAGTCGCTCTTCAAGACACGATACTTCTATAAACCCGGTGAAGGTCCAAAGCCATGAACATTGAAGCTGTAAAAATCGATATGCCGGAAGGTTGCAATCTAATCTTCGGCATGAGCCACTTCATCAAGACTGTCGAAGATTTGCACGAACTGATGGTCAATTCAGTGCCCGGCGTGAAATTCGGCGTCGCGTTTAGTGAAGCCTCCGGCGACCGCCTCGTTCGTTTCTCCGGCAATGACAACGAACTCGCCGCTTCCGCCGCGCAGAACTTAATGAATATTGCCAGCGGGCACTGTTTCCTGATCTTTATGAAGAACGCTTTCCCGGTGAACATTCTGCCGGCTCTCAAGAATGTCTATGAGATCGTCAATGTCTTCTGCGCCACCGCCAATCCAGTACAAGCGCTGGTCGTTCGCACCGAGTTGGGCGGAGGAATTATTGGTGTTGTCGATGGCGAGGCGCCGGTAGGTATCGAAGACCAAATTGCCCGCCAGAAGCGACATCAATTTCTTCGCACCATCGGATACAAACAGTAAGAAGTTGGGGATTCTACGTTGAGCAAAGTGCACTGATGCCGCCGCTGATCAAGTACGACAACGGTATTGAAATCGAAGGACTCGATTTTCATCTCGACGCGCACCGTCGTGCCGAATGCAGTTTTGTGTCGCATGCTCACTCGGATCACGCCCGCAAACACGGACGCATCCTCGCCACCGCTGAAACAATCTTGATGTATCGGCGTCGTTTTCCCGGCGTTCCGACCCGCGCGTTGCCGATGAATCGGCGCATCAAACTCGGCGATGCCACAATTGAACTTTTTCCGTCCGGCCACATGCTCGGTGCTGTGCAGATTCTGATTGAAATTAAACGAACTCGCATCGTCTATACCGGCGACTTCAAGGTCTATCCCAACATCACCTGTCCGCCGATGGAGTCGCGCCGCTGCGACATTCTGATAATGGAATCGACCTACGGCGATCCGATGTATTCTTTCCCGCCGCAAAACGAAGTCTACAGCCGCATCGTCGGATTTGTCAAACGTGCGCAATCCGACGGTTACATCCCCGTCTTAGCCGGCTATGCCATGGGCAAGGCACAAGAGGCTGTCTGTCTTCTGCAACAGCACGGATTCAAAGTAGCTGTTGACAAAGCCGTCAACGACATCAATCACCTGTATCGCGCATCCGGTGTCAAAATGGAATCGACGGATCACTACCTTCACACCTCCCTTGACGATAAGGTCGTGGTCGTTTGCCCGCAAACTCTGCGAAACGAACAATTCCGCGCGCTGCGCCGCAAACGCTCGTTGTTCTTAAGCGGCTGGTCGCAAGGCGGCCGCGGCAAGAACAATTTCAGTACCGATCTGGGAGTCCCGCTCTCGGATCATGCCGATTTTACCCAGTTGATTGCCTATATCGAATCCTGTAGTCCGCGGAAGATCTACACTCTTCATGTCGAAGCGAAATTCGCGCATATCCTGCGTGAGATGGGCTATGATGCCGAATACCTTCACAAAGGATTTCGCAGCGACCAAAGCCCGGTTCGCCCAATCGATATCACCCAGCCGAATGTCGCCATCGGCACAAATTTCGAACTATTCTGATTGCCCCAATGAACCTATTTCATCGCACGAGCAGCTTTGTCATTACGCTATCACTTCTCTGCAGTTCAAGCGTCGCAGTTGCCGAGTATCTCTGGCCGCTCCCATTTGGCAATGAACTGACTTCGATATTCGGTGATTATCGAACCCGCCGTTACCACCTCGGTATCGATATGCGCACCGGCGGCGAAATCGGCAAGACCGTCGTCGCTCCCGCTGATGGTTATATCATGCGGGTACGCACAGGCTACTTTGGCTACGGGAAGGTCATTTACTTCAAGATGACCGATGGCAATACCTGCGTGTTTGCCCACTTGAGTGCCTTTGCGCCGAAACTTGAAGACTACATCCAACAACGCCAAATCGCGGCGGAATCATACAATCAAGATATCGAACTAAGCGCAGACAAATTCCCGTACAAGCGTGGAGAAACTATTGGCTTCTCCGGTGCAACCGGTGTCGGCGCCCCGCACTTGCATTTTGAATACCGTACCCCGGATAATGTGCCGGTAAATCCTTTAACCATCAAAGGATTCGCAGTCGTTGACAACAGCGCTCCCGTGTTTCGCAACCTGCGATTGGTCGGATTCGATAACGAAGAACTCGCTCGCGCCGTCGGCTGGGATCTCTCTCACGCATTTCGCAAGTCGGCGCGATCGTCCGAATACACACTTTCAGTGACCCTTCCTTGCGGTCTCGATGACTTCTGGCTAGCGGCGGAAATCGTCGACAAAGTCGGTAAGAGCCTTGCAAACAAACCGATATATGACCTTGAAGTCCGCTGTCTCGACCGCGTGCTCTACCATCTCCGATATGACAAAGTTTCGTTCGACGATACCTATCTCATCGATGCCCAGCGCAACTTCACAATGGCTCAAACCGGAAATCAGGAATACTACAATCTGGTAGACCTGCAAACCGTTCGCACCATGTCTGGAATCTGTGAATTGGTCGGGCAGGACCCACCGCCGATCGAAATTATAGCGACCGATGCCGCCGGCAACTCCTCGAAAGCGATCGTCAGGATCTCCGACGCCAGCCACAGTTCCATGGACGGCAAGTTCGCCGTTCCCAAGCCCGATACAACGCGACTCAACTCACTTCTCGACAAGTACGGTCAGGACTACGCCGCCTTCGAAGCGGCCTGGATTCCTGGTGGAAGAAACCTCTACTTGCTTGTCAAGGCACCCTCGGCAAAGCCTGCAAAAGTCACGGCGTTGAATCTCGATGCTGGATTCGGTGAGGCGTTGAATCAGATCATCGGAAAGTTCTATCTTGGAATCGTCGATCGGATGTCCGACACCGCGTCAGGTGGAATTGTACTCGAAACCGATTCGGTGCATGTACTGTTCGAACCGGCTGTCGGAGAACGGGCGTCCTTCGCCGTCCCTGTGGCTTATCAGCGGATTCGGCATCGGTCAGGGACATCGCTTCCGCTGACATCAGACGACCGGCGCTACACAATCGAATTTCCCGAGGGTGTCAATGCGATGTTTCCCTTGGAAGAAAACTACTACTTCAAAGTTGAACGCTCCGGCATCGGACGCTTCGCTAATTACTCGTTGTTGCCGTCGAACTCGGCTCTGACCAAGCAGGTAAGCTACACTTATGCCCTCGGTGATACTATCCCAAAGGGGATTGGTCTCTATTCCGTCGGCGGAAAGGGGCTCTTCTATTTGGGTGGTACAGTGGACAGCGTCAAGAAAACGATGAGCGCAAAATCCTATGTATTGGCAACGATCACCGCCCGACAGGATACGATACCGCCTAATGTTCGCCAGCTTCGACCCGCAGCCGGTGCAGTCGTTACCAGCGCTCGACCGAAGATCAGTTTTAGGTTCGGTGACGAGCTTTCCGGCGTCAGCGATAACATCGATGTTCGCATTGACGGCAAGTGGTGTATCCCGGTGTACGATCCGGAATCTGGCGAGGTGACTGCCGAACCACACTTCGACATCGCCGGCGGCAAGCACAAGCTCGAGATCAGGGTCGCCGACAAGACCGGAAATGTCCGGCGCATTTCTACCGAGTTTACCCGTGGCAAAAAGAAGTCGCGATAGATTTCTACCGCCGGCCTTGAATACTCGAGGCTAATCGCATATATTCTCCCAAATGATACCATTACGCGACGAAGTCCCGACCCAGACTTTCCCTCTCATCACGGTCATACTGATTGCAGTCAACGTCGCAGTTTACCTATATCAGTTGTTTCTGCCGGAACCGTTACTAAACCTGATGGTGTACAAATGGGCTTACATTCCAATCGAATACACGCAATTCGAGCAAGTCTTTCCCGAGCTTTCAGTTCCTTATGGCCTCACTGTCTTTACCAGCATGTTTCTCCACGGTGGGTTCATGCATCTGGCTGGCAACATGCTCTATCTCTGGATCTTCGGAAACAACATCGAAGATTACCTTGGCAAGTTCAAGTTCATCATCTTCTATCTGATCTCCGGCATCGCCGCGGTCGCAATATTCACGATATTTGATCCCAATTCCGAGGTGCCGATGATCGGTGCATCGGGTGCCATCGCTGGCGTCATGGGCGCCTATATGGTGCTTTTCCCTAATGCCCGAATTCACACCATCATATTTCTCGGCTTCTTTGTTCAAGCAGTACGTGTCCCCGCCAAGATTCTCCTTGTCTTCTGGTTCGCAATGCAGATTATTTTCGGATTACCATCGCTGTTGGGACCGTCTCAAGGTGGGGTGGCATGGTTTGCACATGTCGGCGGATTTGCCTTCGGTTGGCTTTACTTCAAGTTGACCAACAAAAAACCTCTTAACCATTATTGGAATGAATAGATACGATGTCCGATACTGCTGAATTCGTCCATCTGCATAATCACACGCAATACTCGCTTCTTGACGGCGCGTGCCGCATCGAACGCTTTGTTGACCTGGCTAAACAGATGGGTTTCCACGCGCTCGCCATCACCGATCATGGCAATATGTTCGGGGCGATTGAATTCTATAAAGCCGCTCTAAAAGCCGGAATCAAACCGATCATCGGCACCGAAGCTTATGTCGCCCCCAAATCGCGCGAACTCAAGCAGTCTGTCGCCGGCTATCCCGATGGCGGAAATCATCTACTCCTGCTCGCCAAGAACAAGCAGGGCTACCAAAATCTGATCAAGCTCTCGACGATCGGATTTCTCGAGGGCTTCTATCATCGCCCCCGCATCGACAAAGAGTCGCTGAGGAAACATTCCGAGGGCTTGATTTGCACATCTGCATGTCTGCAGGGTGAAGTCGCCTTTCATTTGCGCAATAACAATCACGAGGAAGCCAAACGTGCGGCGTTCCAGTTTGCCGACATCTTCGGCAAAGAGAACTTCTACATCGAAATTCAAGATCATACCATCGATGACGAAGACAAGGTCCGCCCGCTTCTGCTGAAGCTCGCCAAAGAGAATAACTTCAACTTAGTCGCGACCAACGATTGTCACTACTTGCAGAAGGATCATCATCAGGCGCATGATGTTTTGCTCTGCATCCAAACCGGCAAGCAAGTCAACGATGCCGACCGCATGCGCTACACGACCGATCAACTCTATGTAAAGTCTGTAGCCGAAATGAAGGAACGCTTCGGCAAGTACCCGAATGCCATCGAAAACACTCTCAAAATTGCTGAAGAGTGCAATGTCGAAATCGAGTTGCACGTTAATCACCTGCCTGCCTTTCCTCTGCCGGCGACAGCAACCAATCCCGATGACTACCTGACCCACTTGGCGGAAGAGGGTCTACTGGTGCGCTATCCCAACCCGACACCGGAAATCCGCGAGCGTCTCAATTTCGAACTTGGCGTCATCAAACAGATGAAGTATGCGGGCTATTTTTTGATCGTGCAGGACTTCACCCGTCAGGCTCGTGAAATCGGCGTCTCGGTTGGCCCCGGTCGTGGTTCAGCAGCCGGATCGATAGTCTCGTATGTGCTGGGAATCACCAATATTGATCCAATCAAGTACGACCTCTTGTTTGAGCGCTTCCTAAATCCTGAACGCATCAGCATGCCTGATATTGACATCGACTTCTCTGACCGCGGTCGCGACAAGATCATCCAGTACGTCATTCAAAAATATGGACAGGAAAACGTCGGGCAGATCATCACCTTCGGGACAATGGCCGCGCGCGCTGTTGTCCGCGATGTCGGTCGCACACTCGGCGTACCGTATGGCGATGTCGACAAGATTGCCAAGCTGATTCCATTCGCCGTCGACATGACGATCGAGAAGGCGCTGCAACTTGAGCCGCAACTGACTGAATTGACCAAAACCGATGCCCGCATCGACAAATTGCTGGAATATTCCAAGATTCTCGAAGGATTAACGCGCCACGCCTCGACACACGCGGCAGGCGTTGTGATTGCACCCTCGGCGCTCACCGACTATGTCCCGCTTTACAAAGGGAGCAAGGACGAAATCACGACCCAGTGGGATATGAAAGCGGTCGAAGAAATCGGCCTGCTCAAGATGGACTTTTTAGGTTTGCGCACGCTCACCGTCCTCGACGATTCGCTCGCAATGATCAAAAACGGTAGGGGTGTTGAAATCAACCTCGACTTGATACCGCTCGTTGACCGCGCTGTCTATAAGCTCTTCGGCGCCGGATACACGATCGGCATCTTCCAGTTCGAATCTTCCGGCATGCGCGACTACCTGCGGAAACTCAAACCCGAGAATCTCAACGATTTGGCGGCAATGAATGCGCTCTACCGCCCGGGACCACTCAAGGGCGGTGTCGTTGACCTCTATATCGATCGCAAACACGGGCGCGAAAAGACAGAGTACGTCCACCCGTTGCTTGAATCAATCCTCAAGGACACGTACGGCGTCATCGTTTTCCAGGAACAGGCGATTAAGATTGCCTCCGAGATGGCTGGCTACTCGCTTGGCAAGGCAGACATTCTGCGCAAGGCAATGGGTAAGAAGAACGCCGAGTTGATGCGCTCGCAGAAGGAAGAGTTCACCGCCGGCTGTATCCAGAAGGGAATCGACAAGAAAACCGCAGAAACAGTGTTCGACCTCATCGACAAGTTCGCCGGATACGGATTCAACAAATCGCACTCCGTCGGCTACGCTTTGCTTGCTTATCAGACCGCGTACCTTAAAGCGCACTATCCGCATGAATTCATGGCTGCCAACATGACATCCGAAATGATCTCGACGGAGCGGATTATCATTCTAATGGAAGAATGCCGCCGCATGGGAATCGAGGTCTTACCGCCTGATGTCAACGAGTCGCAAGAGTCGTTTACAGTGGTCGACGGCAAAATTCGCTTTGCGTTAACTGCCGTGAAAAATGTCGGTCAGGGCGCAGTGCAGGCGATTCTCAAAGCCCGCAATGAAGGCGGAAACTTTACTTCGATCTGTGACCTGACTACACGGGTAGAACTCAATGCACTCAACCGGCGCACTCTCGAATCGCTCACAATGTCCGGTGCCCTCGATTCTCTCGTCGGTAGCCGCGCCCAACTTTTCGAAGCAATTGAAAGCGCCCTCAATTTCGGTCAATCAATTCAGCGCAAGGAAGCGATTCACCAGGTCGACATGTTTGCGGCCGTTGGTGGGGTTGATGCCACCGTGCAGGAGCCGCCTTTACCGAAAATCGATGAGTGGAATCGCTCTGTTCTCCTGCAAAAAGAAAAAGAAGCGCTCGGCTTCTATGTCAGCGGTCACCCACTTGAAAAGTATCGTCTCGAGCTTGCCGCATTCGCCACTGTCAATTCTGAAGAAATCTCCGAACAGCCTGATGGCGCCGATGTCTCGCTTGGTGGAATTGTCCAGAATCTCAAAATTAACTACGACAAGCAGGGCCGGCAGATGGCTTTCATCACACTGGAGGATTTCTTTGGAGTGATTGAAATCATCACTTTTGCCGATCTATATGAGAAATCTAAACAGCTCATCCAAGTCGATGCCCGCCTGCTTTGCCGCGGACGGGTATCTACACGCGAAAACGAGAAGCCGAAACTGATTGGCGCTGAAATCGTTAACTTAGAAGGTCTATTTAATTCACGACCAGCCGTTATGGAGGTCTTTGTTAACGGATCCGCAAATGATAAGTTATTGCAGGAGATATGCTTGGAGCTGGCAAGCCATCCTGGTCCGGTGAAAGTCCATCTATCAATGATTTCCGGTAGTCAGTTGTTTACGCTTTCGCCCCGCAAAATCAAGGTATTGCCGGACCAGCAAATGTTTGATAAGCTTGAAAATCTTGTTGGCAAAGAAAATATATCTTTTCGCAAATCGGTTTGATTTCGGGAACCGGAGAAATTCAATAGGGTTAAAATGAATAACTGTTACTGGACGACGAAAGTCCTTGTACTACAAAAGAAAACGATGACAAAGATGACCATGACTAATGTTCGCAAAGCTGAAAAAGTATCGATATGGCTCGTAGCTCTTTTCATGATTTTTGCGGTTTTCAACACTCCGCTGATTGCCGAGCCTGGGTCAAAGAAAGCCATCTCCTGGATGCCTTATGACTCGGCCATCGTCAAGGCGAAAAAAGAGAACAAACACGTACTCATCCATTTCACGACGACATGGTGCGGTTGGTGCAAGAAGATGATTGCTGAAACGTACACCAATCCGAATGTTATGAACCTGGTCAACAGCCAATTTGTCACCGCGCGAGTCGATGGTGACTCTTACGGTGTTTTGAAGCTTGCCGAAGGCGACATCACTGAAAAGGGTCTGACGATGCAGTATGGTGTTCGGTCTTACCCTACAACGTTCTTTCTCGAGCCGGGTGGTTCAAAAATCGCCGGTGCTCCGGGATATCTCGACACGACGCAAATGCTGTATGTACTCGGATTCATTAGCGGCAATTACAATGAAGATATCGCCTTCACCGACTATGTTGCAATTCAGCAGAAGCTTGGAACTGTGCGGCCCGATGCCAAGCTCAAACTTGGGATGACCCCAAAACAAGTCAAAGCCAGTTGGGGTGAGCCCACAAAAATCGAGCCAAAGACCGGCGACAAAGGTCCTACAGAAGAATGGCTTTATGGTGTCAATCAGTATCTGATATTCAAAGAAGGAAAACTTAGGGGATTTCAGGAACGTGATGTCACCGCAAATTCCACAAAAGTGAAGGCGACAAATCCGTAATATGAAATTGATCAGATTTTCTTCACTGTTACTTATGGCGTTTGCCCTCATTCTTGCTTCGTGTTCCTCTTCGGAAACGCCGGCAACAAGCCAACTGGGCAAAGCTCCCGGTTTTGCGCTGGAGGGAATGGACGGAAAGACTATTGACTTTGAGCAATATAAGGGTAAATTAGTCTTAGTAGATTTCTGGGCTACGTGGTGTCCGCCATGTCGTCGATCCATACCGCATTTGGCGGAACTACACACCAAGTATTCCAACCGTGGCTTTGAAGTCGTCGGCATCTCACTGGACAATAACGGTAAGGAAGCTGTCGCTACGTTTGCCCGGGATTACGCGATCCCTTATACGATCCTGATGGGGACGCAGGAAACGGCAATGCGATGGAATATCGGAAGCGGCATACCGGTCGCAATCTTGGTCAACCGCGAGGGCGCGGTTGTTGAGAAGATAGTTGGATATAAAGACACGCAGTTCTGGGAACAGAAAATCGCCCAGTACCTGTAAGCGCGTACGGCGCACTGTTACATCTGGAATAAATTGAAGTAAATAGAGAAACCAATAACCCACAACACTACATCAGGAGGAGAGAGAATGAGAAAATTCGCTTTCATCTGTATGGTGATCGCAGTAGCTGCGTTCCTCGCGGCCCCGGCGATCTTCGCGTGCGATGGCGCCAAGACTGGCGACAAGGCTTCAGCCTCAAGCTGCAGCAGCTCCAAGGTTACAACGGCCTCAGCTACCAGCAAAGACCAGGTAACTGTGACCAACGTTGGCGCAAGCTGTTCGAAGGAAGGCGCTGCCAAGACCGGAACCACCGCTGGTGCCACCTGCACCGCGGCTGAAAAGGCTGCCTGCGCTGCCAAGACCGGTTCGACTGCCGGTGCTACCTGCACCGAAGCCGAAAAGGCCGCTTGCGCTGCCAAGACCGGCACAACCGCGGGTGCTACCTGCACCAGCGGCGCCAAGGCCACCACGGCCGGTGCTACCCTTCCGAACGGTCATCCGGACCTCAAGGTTGCTGACGCCCTTAAGTGCGGTACCGCTATGGTTGCTTTTGTCAATGTCGACAAGATGACCTGCGCTGGCTGCGTTGCCGGTGTTAACAAGGCCGTTGGCTCGATCGATGGCGTTTGCGCCGTTGAAACCAGCCTCGACAAGAAGAGCAGCACGATCGTGTTCCATCCGGACAAAGTGAAAACTGACGACCTCGTCGCCAGCATCACCAAGGCCGGCTTCACCGCCAGCTTGAAGTCCGAATGCTCAGAAGACATGAAAGCGGTCTTCGGAGCCGACTTCGATCCGGCCAAGTGTGCCAAAGTTTGTGCCAACTCTGCAGCTTGCAGCAAGAAGGACACCAAGAGCAGCGAATCCTAAATCGATTCTTGATCTTGTAAGTTTGAGGGCGGTTGATCTGATTCAACCGCCCTTTTTGTTGGTATAATCTCCGATGGAAGTGTATTATATGCGGAATATCACATAGAGAGTTCAATGAGCCGATCAATCGCAGTCATAATTCTTGTTCTTCTGTCGCAATTCCCCAGCCTCCATGGCGCCAAATACGCGGGTGAAGCATTTACGCTTGGTGCAGGCGCACGACCGTTGGCATTGGGCGGAGCTTATACACCAATCTCCGATGACCCGTCCGGTCTCTACTACAATCCCGCCGGTTTGGCGTCGATCAATGGACGCCAACTGCTGCTTCTCCACTCGGAAACATTTGGCTCATTGCTGAATCATGATTTTATCTCCTACACCAATCCAGTTGTCCTGCGCAATCGACCCGGTTCGGTGGCAATCGGCATCTATCGGGTCGGTGGGAGCGGAATTATCCTGACCGAGAAGGACCCCGTGACCGGCGGACCGCGTGTCTTGTCGGAAAAGAGCCACTACGACTATCTCGTGCTTCTTGGCGGGGGCGTCCGAATCTCCGAGAAATGGCGCGTGGGCAGCTCTGCGAAAATTATCGTGCGCTCGCTTGCCGAAAATTCCGCCTGGGGACTCGGCCTGGACCTGGGTATCCAATATGGCCAAGCTCATGGATTCGCTGCTGGAGCGACTTTGACAAATGCAACATCCACATTTCTGTCTTATGACAACGGCACTCGCGAATCAATATTGCCGGCGCTGAAGATCGGTGCGAGTCATGCCGCCCGGGTGGACCAGTTCACGCTCCGAGCGATCGCCGATTTCGACCTGCTCTTTGAAGGACGCGATGCCGCAGCACAGATTTCGCTCGGCACTATGTCGATTGATTCCCACTTTGGTGGGGAAATCTCTTATCACGACATTGTGTACTTTCGCGGAGGTTCCGATATCGGACGGCTAACTTTGGGCGTTGGCATCAAGTTCAATCGATTTTGCCTGGATGGGGCATTCCTTGACCATAACGACCTTGACAATTCGTACCGCGTTTCGCTTAATATCGCGCTTTAGGAGGATTCAGAATTGCAGATAGCTATTGCAAAAGATCTTGGCAGACTGACAGCTGTAAGCCTATTGACCGCCTTTATCTTGGGCTGTTCGTCAGAAAAAGCCGCATTTAATCAGGAAGGGCCGGTCAATAGTAATACCTATTTGGCAACTATCGACGGTCAGCCGGCCGTCACATTGGGTGCACTGTTCCAGGAACTCCAGCAGATGACCGCGCCCGGCGGAAACAAAGCCGCCACACCGGAAAACGCCTATAATGAATTGCTGTATCGCGAACTGGCAAATATCAAGGCGAGGACTTTCAAAGACTATGACAAGAAGGAGATCGATCGGTTAGCGAAGAACCGATTCCATGATGTCTTGATGCAGTACCTGTACGAAACATCAATGGCCAATCGAAATGTGATGTCCGAAGCCGCTATCGATAGTTTCTATCAGGCCAATATCGGCAACTATAGCGTTCCGGCCCGCCGGGCGGTTACACATATCCTGTTCTCGGAGAATCCCAAGGCTTGGGAAGCGGTTGGTGTCGATGTGACCGGGCTGACTACCGAACAGCTTCGTGCGAAAGCCAAGGCCGAGTGTCAAAAGAGCTATGAACAAGTCCTGGCCGGTACCGATATTGCCGAAATCGCCTCGAAGTATTCACATGACTCAAATTCCAAAGCCCGGCGAGGAGCGAGCGGGTGGTTTACCCGGCCGGAAATGGTCGACGAATTCTCCAATGTGGCATTCAGCCTTGGAGTTGGCAAGGTGAGTAAGCCGTTTTCGTCGATTTATGGCTGGCATCTTCTTCGCGTCGATTCGACTGCGGCAGAATTGGTTCAGCCTCTTGACTCCAATTTGCGCGAACAGATTCGCGCCGAGCTCAAAGCCAATGAAGAATCGCGCTACGGCCAAATACTCGTCGACAGTGTCTTCACTTTGGCCGAATTCGTCTGGAATGAACCACTGCTCGAAAAATCCACCGGCGACTACGATCCATATGACTGGGTCTGTATCGTCAACAAGACCGATACGATCGATGCCATCATCCTGCGCGAAAACGAGCTGATGTATCGAACGCGCACCCGCAACTCGGAGATGACTCCCGACATTCGCAAGGATATCGTCCGGGTCAAGGCGACGCCGTGGGTGCTGTCCGCGACGGCCAAGAGCATGGGCTTAGCCGATACCGACACGATGCGCCATGCATTTGAGAATTTCCGGCATGCTGAAATCGTCAATCGCATCTATCGCGATCGCGTTCCAACTGATCTGAATTGGACTGACGAACAACTCGAAAGCTATTACAACGCTCATATTGGTGATTTCAAGTCAGACAAGCCGGTGCAGCTACAGCACATTATCTTTGAAGATTCGCTGCGCGCTGTTGAAGCGCTGAAAGAAATTCGTGGCGGCGCCGACTTTAAGGCAACCGCGATGAAATATTATCCAGGCGATGACGACTTCAAGGAAGCCGCCTTTGACCTCGGCTGGATCAGCCGCAATGATGTCAGTCCCGAACTTTATGACCGGGCCTGGCTCACCCCAGTCGGTGAAGTTTCTGGACCCCAGAGAACGCAATGGGGATTTCACTTGATCAAAGTTTTGGATCGCAAGTCACAGCTCGACTTCCAGGGCGCCAAAACCGAGGTGCGGCGCAAATTGCGCGAAGAAGCCTATAAGAAATCGGAAGAGAATTGGATTGCCAGTCTCAAACAGGGTCGTGACATTGTCCGCCTTGACGAGATCTGGAATCAAATCGACTTCGCCAATCCCGCGCACTATCGCGCCGTCGCCGATTCGATCAAGCAGGCACAGGCTTCGAGTGCTCCCAGCGGACAATAAGAACATCACCTATCAGCAGGAAGCGTTGCGAAAAGCGACGCATTTCATTGCCCTGTTGATTCCTACCAGCTATGTCATTTTCCCGAGGGAATGGGCGATTGCCGCGATGGCAATCGCCTTTACCGTTATGGCTACCTTCGAGTTCTTCCGCCTCAAGCGGATGGCGCCATGGAAAATGATTGAACCCTTCGTAGGATCAATGATCCGTCCCAAAGAACAAAACGGCAACTTTACCGGAGCCTTCTACATTCTCCTGGCGGGTACCTTGACCATTGCCTTCTTTCCGCGCTGGGTCGCGACTACAGCGATTACGTTTGAGATACTCGGCGATGTCGCTTCGGCGTTAGTCGGTCGCAAGTTCGGACATCACAAGATCCGTGGACAAAAGTCGATTGAGGGTGCAGCCGGATTCCTGGTAGTCGCGCTGTTAATCATCGTGGTCATGCCCAAGGTCCCGTACACCGTCGGAATTGTCGGCGCCATCGTCGCCTCCATCGTGGAAGCCGTCTCAATCCATCGCGATGACAACCTGACCGTGCCGCTTTCCTCCGGTCTGGTTATGTTCCTGATGATGCATCTCTGGCCGAATCTGCCGTAGTCGCCCCGCGAATCTTCGATTCAGGCGGCAAGTTGAACGATTAAATGCTTGACCGCCCGCATACAACACGCCACTTTTAGAAAAATTATTGAAGCGAAACGAAGAAATGAATTTCATCGACCTCCGATCCGATACCGTTACCCGCCCGTCTGCAGCAATGCGTGAAGCCATTGCCAATGCAGAGGTCGGTGACGATGTCTTCAATGACGATCCCACCGTCGCCCGCCTTGAACGGATGACCGCCGAATTACTCGGAAAAGAAGCCGGACTTTTCGTGCCGACCGGAACGATGGGTAACCAGGTCTCTATCAAGACACTTTCAAACCCGGGCGATGAGATCATCTGTGACGAAGGCTGCCATATTTTCAACTACGAAGCCGCTGCCGGCGCCGTCGTTGCCGGACTGCTATTTCACGTGGTGCGTGGTGTGCGTGGTGTCATCACCGCCGCCGACATTGCACCCCTCATTCGTCCCGGTGATCTGCACTCGCCCCGCACCAGCATCATTGCCCTCGAAAATACGCACAATCGTGCCGGCGGAACCGTGTTTCCCATCGAGGTTATGCAATCGATCCGTCAACTCGCCGATGAACAGCGTGTAATGGTGCACCTCGACGGCGCGCGTCTCTGGAATGCGCACATCTCCACCGGTATACCGTTGGCCGATTATTCGCAGTGCGCAGATACCATCAGTGTCTGCTATTCCAAGGGCCTCGGCGCTCCAATTGGTTCCTGTATTCTTGGTGACCGCGAGTTCATCGCTGAAGCACGCCGCACCCGCAAGATGTTCGGCGGCGGCATGCGTCAGGTCGGTATCCTCGCCGCCGCAGCCATCTATGCGCTGGAGAACAATTTGTCGCGCCTGGTCGAAGATCACGAGAATGCCTGGTACCTTGCCGAGTCATTGTCGGAAATTGAAGGCGTCTATATCGATCTCGACAGTGTGCAGACCAACATTGTCGTAATGGACATCACCGGAGCCGGTCGCGAAGTCCCCGACGTCATCTATGCGTTAAAGGAAAAAGGCGTGCTGGCGGTTCAGTTCGGCCGCACTAAAATTCGCTGTGTAACTCATCTCGATGTCAACCGTGAAGACATCCGCGATGCGATCAAGATCTTCAGGGAAGTTTTCGAATCATAACCAGACAATTCTTCAGCGCCATCCCACATTTTCTCCTTGACTATATTTCTCCCAATTGCCATCTTGGATAGGAATATACATTTTAGTTAGGAGCGACTTAATGGGCAGTTGGTCGCAGCAAGGCGGGGGCATACCGTTTTTCCTAAGTTACCGAACAGCTTGCGTGGCTGTTGTCCTACTCTTGTCGGTACTCTTCATCGCCGGTTGTGGCGTGAACACCGTTTCGAAGCAACTAATCGCTCCGGCGCAAATCCGTAGTGCGCAGCACGGTTCAGGATTCCTCAAAGCGCATATGGTCGCGGGCGACATGTACGTCCTCAATGACTGGCGAATCGACTCGACACAGACCAGAATCATCGGCAACGGAAACCACCTCGATTGGAATCGCGAACTCCTTGACAGCGGGCTTTGTAGCGTCCTGCTCGACTCGGTTGTCATTTTCGAAACCAACGAGGTCCATCCTTCGGCTGCCGTGTCCGCCCTGGGACTCGTGACAGTGGCGTCCGTGGCTGTCTCTATCATCTGCATTGCCAATCCAAAAGCTTGTTTCGGATCATGTCCGACATTTTATGTCGACGACGGCGATTCACTGCTCTTGCAAGCCGAAGGGTTCTCATCAAGCGTCGCTCCGTCATTGGAAGCCACCGATATTGACGCACTTTACCGCGCCAAGTTCAGCGGCGCAACGACCACCATCACGATGACAAACGAAGCCTATGAGACCCACGTCGTCCGCCACGCGGACTTGCTTGCCGTTGAGAAGTCACCACCAGGGCGGATAATGTCAACCTCGGACAAGCAGTTCTGGGAAGTGCTGGAATCAGTTGCTCCCAACGTTAATGCTGACCAAAGTGGAATGGGAACCTCGCTCGTGGCAGACTTTGATGGCGATGAATGGTTCAGTCTGGCCGACTCAACCGACCTTTCCACCAAGGAGGAGATTGAGCTGCAGTTTCCAACCATAAACGGCGAGAGATTTGGCATCGCTATTGCCAGTCGTCAGTCCTTGATGAGCACCTACCTATTCTACCAGACTCTTGCTTACATGGGAACCGGTGCCGGAGAGATCTTTGCAGCTCTGGAACGCCGCGGTCCCGCCATGATTAGCGAATTCCGCTCGTTCGGTGAGGATCTGGGCAATATCGAGGTCTTGCTCCTTGACTCGGTTGGCAACTGGAAGTCCGCCGGCGTCATTCGCGAGACCGGACCCCTCGCAACTGACATGCATCTGCTGCTCTTGCCTCCAGATGTATCATCGCCAACTTCCGTTCGTATCCGAGTTACAAAAGGATATTGGCGGCTCGACCAAATCGCCTTGGTTTCGGTAGGCGAACAACGTATGCCGCAACGGATTCATCCTTCCGGTGCAAGCCGTCAGGGAAATTCCGATCCGGCGGCTTTGGCAGCATTGCTCGACGACGCGCTGACCTTAGTCACACTGCCCGGTGACACAGTTCAATTGATTTATGAACTTCCCCAGCCTCCACAAGACTATGAGTATTTCCTTGAAAGCCGCGGTTACTACCTTGAATGGATGAGGGAGAACTGGCTCGAACAAGAGGATCGCGCCATGGCGATGCAGGTTATCACCAATCCCCAGTCGGCACTGAAAACTCTCGCTGCCGACTACAAGCGTATCGAGGCTCAAATGGAAGACTATTTCTGGAGGAGCCGTTATGCGAAGTAAGCTTGCCTTATACGGCGGCGCCATCGCTCTTTTGCTGATGGCCGGATGTGCCGGATCAATTGCGCCTAAACACTGGCTTCCCGAGGCAATCGAAGTCCCACAGGACGGATACGGAAGCTGGGCGTCGGTTACTCTCTCTATCGGTCCCGGTGAATTCTCCGAGGGCGAGCTTATTGCAGCAACTCCCGACACGCTCTTCATCCTCGGATACGAGAAGCTGGAAGCGTATGGCTTCAACGAAGTCGCAAAGGTACACCTTCAAAGCTATGATGCCAATTACTCCGCACTCGCAGTGTGGACGACAATAGGCTCCCTCTCAACGATTTCGCACGGAGTTATCCTGCTCATTTCCGCACCCGTCTGGATTATCACTGGCACGATTGCGACATCATCACAGTCACATGCGCCGCACAAGACGGTGGTGACCGGCGGCTGGAAGCAGCTACAGGCCCACTGCCGATTTCCCGGCGGTATGCCCCAATCAATTGACCGAAAGGATATCAAGCCAAAACCGCTCAAATTCCCGGACCAGAAGAGCCCGGATCAAGTCGACACTTCCGGCGGCATACATTGACCTAACCTTTGGTACGGCAACATCTTGAATGAAAATTCGTCAATTAGGGGGTACCGCCAAAGTTCGAGTGTCCAAATGACGACATTGGTAGGGAAACATGTTATGGGGATTATGCTCCGGTAAGATGGCGAACCTACCCAAAAAATAGGGGAGATATTGCTATACGTTTTTGGATATTGCCAACAAAACAAGTTGACATAGGGGTCATAGTCGCTATATTTTTCAACATTCTATGGGAATTACGGTGTGAAAAAATTCACTAAAGTTCTCGACATTGTTATCTATGTTTGCGGAGGATCTGATGTCTGAAGTATATAAGAATTTCATTAATGGAGAGTGGGTTAGTTCTCATTC